>NZ_JACJQU010000013.1 GCF_014696825.1 Anabaena sphaerica FACHB-251
TAAGCATTCCGTTCGACTTGCATGTGTTAAGCATACCGCCAGCGTTCATCCTGAGCCAGGATCAAACTCTCCGTTTTGGTTCGTTTGTAGCTCTATTCTTTCTCAACCTCAGAATCCCTCTTTCCAGGATTCCTTAGCTTAAATTTCTTTGACGAGGAATGGTCGTCTTTATTCTTTCAAAGTATTATCTTTTCTCGGTTCAGTGGTGGGCGCTTGCCTCACCTCGTTTAATATAGCAACTTCTTCTTTTTTTTGTCAAGGGGTTTGTCGATATTTTTTTGATATTTTTTTTTAATTGCCTGAATCCCTTAGTGAGAGGGGATTTGGAACTCAAGTTGATTACCTGCTCACAAGGCGGTTAATTTATGGATTCTGGAAACAGAGGGTATTTGATCAGAAGCACATCTGAAGACTCAACCAAGCGATATTTGCTGTTTGGGTCTCTTTTTCAGATCTGGGTGGTTAGAATCAAAATGTTTAACCTATTTGCTGTAAGGCTTTGGCTACTTTATCCTGTCCTCGTTGCCACACACTTATTGATAGTCAAGCTATCACTTGTCCCTATTGCCGGATAACGCTGAAAGCCTACGGGCATCCAGGGATTCCTTTGCATCGATCTGCTGGGAATGACTATCTGTGCGAAACCTGTGTTTATCATCAAGATAATAGCTGTAACTTTCCCCAACACCCCCATGCTCAAGATTGTACTCTTTACCAGAATTTGGAAGAGAGTAAGGTAAAACTGGAATACTACACTAATAATATTGGTTTGAGCGGCAATATTAAAAACTGGGTCAAACGTCATCAGGGTCTAGTGCTGGTACTAGGTTTGTTATTTGTCTGTTTGTTAATTGCTCTGTTCACATCCTAAGTAAGATGATCGTTAAGCCTCAAGCTTTTGGTTTAGAACTCACCCCTATTTCCCATGCTACGGAATGTGTTTCTTAGGAGTTAAGATATTTCAGCAGTTGTTTCCAGTAGTGGTGGTGATACTTTTTCATAAAATACGGCTAGGTCGAACCAAAAAGTAGTACCGACACCAACTTCACTGACTAAATGAACCTGACTGTGATGCCTTTCCATAATATTTCTGACAATTGATAGACCCAAGCCTGTACCTTCTAGGGTGTGAACTCGATTTTCCACCCTGAAAAAGCGGTCAAATATTGCTTGTTGGTCTTCTGGGGCAATACCAATACCTGTATCACTGATTTCAATTCGTACTTGGGAACGGTGATTTTGTTCGTGCTGTGTTGCGTTGGTGTAATGTTCTGTTGATGAGGGGTTTCCGTCAAGACAAGCAAAAGAAGAGTCGGGTTGAGGATGTAGCTCATAGGCTCGAATTGCCACTTTACCTCCTGCTGAGGTGAATTTTAGCGCGTTCCCGATTAAATTACCAAAAACTTGCAGTAATAAATCGTAATTACCCATAACTAGGGGTAAATTAGGGGTAACTTCCTGAACTAGTTCAATTCCTTTATCTTTGGCGTTCAGTTGGTAAGTACGTAATGTCTGCTCTAATGCTTGTGCCAAATCAACACCATCAAAATTGTAAGTACGACCGGATTCAAGTTTTGACAAATCCAAAACATCATTAACTAGGCGGGTAAGTCTGTCGGTTTCATGATTGACAGTTTCGAGAAATTCTCGGCGTTGATCTACACCTAAATCCTCACCGTAGTCGTGCAGAGTTTCAATATAGGTTTTGATGTTAAAGAGGGGCGTGCGTAGTTCGTGGGAAATATTACTGATAAATTGACTTTTTGCTTCATTCAGTTCTACCTCACGGGTGATATCTTGCACTGTAATGGCAATGCCCTTAATACTTTCCCGTTGTAAATTTAGAACAGTAGTTAAGAGAATACGAATGGTGCGTTTAGTGGGTTGGTTGAGGGGAATACGGAACTCAGCACTTTCACATTCACCTGCGGCCATTTCATATAAGGTGCGAGTAACTTCCATTTGTACGCTTTGAGGCAAGTTATGCAGTACATTCTTACCCACGACATCAACTCCTTCCCAAGCAAAAATTCGCCGTGCTGTGGGGTTGACTAAAATGACTTGCATATTGTTATCAATTAATACTGCACCATCGGCAATGGTGGAAACCAAGGTTTCTAACTTAGCTTTTTCGGCTGTTAGTTCTTCAATATTTTGTTCTTCGTAGCGTTCTAGGCGTTCTGCCATTTCATTAAAACTAAAAATAAGCTCTCCTAGTTCCCCTCCTAGTGGTAAGTCAATTCGCTGTTTAAAATTCCCGGCCGCAATTTGTTTGACCCCTACTAGTAGTTCTTTAATTGGTTTAGTAATGGTTAAAGCGTTAATTACCCCTGCTAAAATCACCATTACCCAAATTGTGATAAAGACGGCAATAGTAACATCACGGGTGAAGTTAGTGGAAATGACTGCTGTTTGGTTGGGGTTGATGCCAATGGCTAACACACCTAAGTATTTTTTATCCGCTATCAGAGGAATAAATACATCTGTGACTACCCCAGATGGGGTGTTATGCTGGCGTACCATTGGCTGGTCATCATCACCAGGATAATCTTCTGGCAGTTGTATTTTCCGCTTGATGGTGAGGGAGTTTTCTACTTCTGGTTCCCAAAAAGGAATGCCAAAAAAGATTTTCCCGGTTTCATCAGCGTAAAGCATATAACGCACGCTAGATGTGCTGCTGTAGAAACGTTGGGAAAATTGGGCAACCTCTGTGAGATTGTGTTCTGCAATAAGTGGGGCAACATTAGAAGCTAGTAGTAGTCCCAGGTCACGACCGAAGCGGGTGTCATTCAGACGTGCATCTTGCTGAATTGTATTTACTGCCCAAAAAGTTAGACCACTCATGACCAAGGAAACGACTAAGGTAGCAACAGCTAAGAGTTTGGTCTGGAGGGTGAACTCATACCACCAATGATTAATTGCATCTCGGATTGTTGTTAAAAAAGCCAGCATCTTAAATATATTTATATATAGATGTTAGTAGTTGTTTTTTTCTGCCCCAACCACTTAAAAATTAACAGTTAATTCAACAAAGGTGTTAGGGAGAAATTGGGAAGATGGGAATAGGGGATGGTGGGGAGATAGAAAAACTACTAACCTGCTAACTTATAAGTCTGTTTTCAGCACTCTATGACCGATATCTCTCCGGTAATACATCCCTGAAAATTGAATTTGTTTGATACCAGTATAAGCTTGAGCGATCGCTTGCTGAAAATTTTCACCCAGTCCGGTTACATTTAAAACTCTACCACCGTCTGTGACGATTTGCTCGGTTGTGTTTAATTTCGTGCCAGCATGAAATACAATTGCCCCGGCTGCTTGTGCTTCCTCTATACCAGTGATGACTTTGCCTTTCTCATACTCTCCAGGATAACCCCCTGAAGCAGCAACTACCGTAGCGGATGAACCTTGTTTCCAAGCAAGAGGAGGCATTTCTCCTAAACGCTGCTGAATGCAAGCCAAGATTAAATCTTCTAGGGGTGTTTCTAACAATGGTAAAATTACCTGTGTCTCTGGATCACCAAAGCGACAGTTAAATTCTAAAACTTTAAAGTCGCCATCAGGTGCAACCATTAAACCAGCGTACAGCACTCCCCGGTAGTCAATGCCCCTATTTCTTAAAGCTGTAATAGTTCTTTCTAAAACTTCTATTTGCACACGCGCCATCAACTCCGCTGTAGCTATGGGTGTTGGGGTGTATGCTCCCATGCCTCCGGTATTTTCTCCTGTATCGCCTTCGCCAATACGCTTATGATCTTGAGCAGGTGACAAGGGGCGAATCGTTAATCCATCTGTTAATGCTAATACAGATACTTCTTGACCTAACAAGCATTCTTCAATGACGACAAAATTACCTGCACTGCCAAACTGTCCCTGAAAAATGGCATCAATGGCGGTTTCTGCTTGTTCAATAGTTTCAGCTACTGTAACACCTTTACCAGCGGCCAAGCCGTCAGCTTTAATAACAATTGGCGCTCCCTGTAATTGGAGATATGATTTAGCTGCTACTGCTTCTGTAAATACTGCGGCTTTAGCTGTGGGAACACCAGCTTCTTCCATTAAAGCTTTAGCCCAAGCCTTGCTGGCTTCAATCTGCGCTCCTGCTTTGACTGGACCAAATACCATTAGTCCTTTACTTTGCAGATAGTCTGTAATTCCATTTGCTAAAGGCACTTCTGGTCCGACTACTACTAAAGAAATGCCATTTTCTAAAGCAAACCTGCTGATGCCTTCAAAGTCATCTACGGTTATGGGCAAGTTTTGGCAACGTTCCATAGTTGCTGTACCGCCATTTCCGGGTACACAGACAACTTGCTCTATTTTCTCTGATTGTAGCAGTTTCCACGCTAGAGCGTGTTCACGTCCCCCATTACCGACAACTAAAACCTTCACTTATTTCCTCGTGCGTTCCTTGCAAAATGCGAATACCTGAAAGCTACTCACAGTTCAATTTTTTCACTAATTATCCTAATAATCAAGAGTCTTAACGTGGAAGGGGGAATAGTCATTTACTGACATTCAACCAATTTTTAAGATAAGAATAACTTATAGTTGCTCAAAAAAGCTGCAAAAAATGAAAAAATAGGTGTAAATTCTTAATTGCTAATAAATCAGCGCAAAAATGTAATGTGCTAAACATAAGGGACGTAAATTATTTATTTGCCAGTGCGCTTGAGTATGAAAAGAAGAAGTTTTTGTCGTTATGTTATGGTTTGTTTAGTTTGCTGTGGTGGAATTATAGGTACTAATTGTACTGGTGTTATTATATCTTAGGTTATCGCTAATTATAAAACAGAATGAAAAACCATACTTTAACACATTTCCTCGCAATTTTTTCCGTAATTCCAAGTTAAATAAATTAAAATTATGCGGTTGTGAGTTTGTATTTTCCAGAAACTGAGCGGGATATTTTTCGATATAGTTCGCTTACTTTATATCAAAAAGTTAATTTGCTAGGTTTATATAAAAGAATATTTACTAGTTTATAATTTGTCTGAGATAATTGCAAGCACTTTATAAATTTTTGTAATTCTTATTAAATTAAAAATAGTTACTTAAAATTCTATAAACACTTAGTTAAAGTTATTAACAGTTAGAATTACGGTGCTTAGAGAAATTCATAAATATACAGTGTATGGCAGGTTGAAGGAAGTAAAAGAGTTATTTTTGCTATGCACAAAGATAGTTTTACTGCTGACCGCTGACCACTGACCACTGACTGATGACCGCTGCTGTATCAAAAATAAGGAAAATGACTAAAATTATCGTTACTGGAGCCGCTGGGTTTATAGGTTCTCACCTAGTCAATATATTATTACAACAGGGAGAAGAAGTAATTGGTATTGATGAATTTAATGATTACTATGATCCGCTGTTAAAGCGAAAAAATCTTGCTACCTTTGAAAATTCACCGAATTTTACTTTAGTTGAAGGGGATATTCAATTTTTAGATTTGTCAAAACTTTTTCAAGATGTGGAGATAGTTTATCATCAAGCTGCACAAGCTGGGGTAAGGAATTCCTGGGGTCAGGGTTTTCGGGCTTACACGGAACGAAATATTAACACTACACAGGTTTTGTTAGAATCTGCTAAAGATGCTCCTAACTTGAGAAGGTTAGTATTTGCTTCTAGCTCTAGTGTATATGGTGATGCGGAAACTTTGCCAACCGATGAGGAAATAAGTCCTAAACCTGTTTCACCCTATGGCATTACTAAGTTAGCTGCTGAAAGATTGTGTGGACTATATCATAAAAACTTCGGTGTACCTTTTGTTTCATTGCGGTACTTCACTGTTTATGGACCTAGACAACGTCCAGATATGGCATTTCATAAGTTCTTTAAAGCGGTTTTACAGGATGAGGCTATTCCTGTGTATGGTGATGGACAGCAAACACGAGATTTTACATTTATCAGTGATATTGTTGCTGCTAATTTAGCGGCTGGTAGTTTACCAGAAGCTGTGGGGGAAATTTTCAATGTTGGTGGTGGTAGTAGGGTGGTTTTAGCCGAAGTGTTGGATACGATGGCAGAAATTGTTGGTAAGCCTATCAAACGTAACCATATTGACAAGGCTATGGGAGATGCGCGTCACACTGCTGCTGATGTGTCTAAGGCGCAGAAAATTCTCGGTTATCGGCCACAGGTTTCTCTCAGGGAGGGTTTGCAGCAGGAATGGGAGTGGGTTAAGTCTTTGTATTTGTAAGGCGAAAAATATAAATTTTTCTCGCGCAAAGACGCAAAGAGAGAAAGCCAGGTTAAGATATATAGCCGTGGACAGGGTGATTAGGACATCAATTCATAATGAAACTCCCTCTACAAGAGGGTTTTAATCCTGACTCCTGACTCCTACTATATCTCTATCTTCTGTGAGAGGTTGGGGATATTTTGAACTTTTTATTATTCCCATTGTTGAAATTGGTCGCTGATACTGTGAAGTAAGGAATTAATTTGAGTGCGTCTGGTTTCAAAGTTGGCTGCTATATAAATTAAGAGGATGCCTACTAATAAGCCGATGATCCATTTTAAAAAGGAGTAACTGAGGCTGAAGATTACTAGCTGATAAATGCTGGTGATGAAGAAAGTGGCTGTACCAATATACAAAAACGCACGTATTTTTAAAGCTAGTCCTGCAAAAATAACAATGAGGCTAAAAATACCGGGTATGTAAGGTAAATTTTGATAAAATAATATTGTCCAACCACAAATTAAACTACTGCCAATTATGCGGACAAAGTGACGAATTTCTTTAAATTCTTGTAGTTTCAATTGTGTGTCTATTTGGGCGATATATAATATTGATAAGCCGAGGGGTGTGATGTAATATAAGCTATCTTTGAGGTTTAATTGATGAAACCAGTTAAATAAAGCCCAATTGATTAAAACTGCACTAATGTAGGTAAAACGAATTTGTCTAGCTGTTGTGGACAGGAATATATAGTATCCGGCTGCAATAATTAAGGTGATGGGGTAAATTTGCTCTTGGGTAATTCCTATTATTATTAATGGTAGGATGTATGCCGTTCTTTGCCAAGGTGTTTTAGACCAACCTAAATTTTCCCAAGGTATGATGTAGAGGAAGTAGGCAAATAGGCAAGCTAAAGAACCATTCCAAGGCATTAACTGTTGAGTAAAAAAGCTGCCTATTGGTAAATATTGCAAATAAATACCTGTGATACCGGCTGTTAATAAACCCAGGTAAACCCAAATTTCGTCTCTACCTATATTGCCAACAGTTTGTACAGGAGTATTGAGATTATTTCTTCTCCCTTGCCATATTCCATAGCGTGTTAAAAATAGTCCTGTGCCTATACCTGCATAAAGGTTAATTTGAATGGGAACTGTGACAGCAGCTAAAAATAAGCTGCTACTCCAAAACCAATGTAAATGGGCAATATTTTTTAGTTCTCCTGGTGTGAGGCGAAAATAATTTATTAACCAAGGGGAAAGTATACGGTAAGCGTACATGATGCTAGTACCTAAAGCTGACATGGCTATTAAAGCATCTCCTAATGCGCCTCCTGTGGCTTGAGACATTTGATAAAATAGCAGTTCATATGCAGAAATTGATATTCCAATGATGCCAAAATAAAGTAATGGTTTAAATTCTTCTCTTCTGCGCCCTACACCAATGAAAATTAAGGCTATTCCTAAAGTATATAAACCTGTCCAGTCGGTAAAGGTACTTAAGCGTAACAAAACACTAAATGCACCATAGATAAGGGGTAAAATGTGGAAACTTTGAGGTATAGTCTGATATTTTCTGCGCCACCATTCACCGAATAATTGAGTTGTTAAACCAAGGACAATATTAGCAATTCCTATTCTAATAACTGAGTGTTCACCAAATCCTAAAACTTCAGCAACTAACAATTCTAAACACCAACCAATGGTATAAAATGCCCAGTTTGTCGGTTGTAGCCAACTGCGATAAATAATGGCAGCTAAAGTTGTAGATGTGGCAAGAAAATAGAAAATTTCGGCGTTGAAATTTCCTGTATAAATGAGGAACGAATGTAGTGTGATGCCTAATAATTCTAGCGTACAGAGTGCGATCGCCCATTTATCACTCGCTGCTGCGTAAATAACAGTTAGTTCTGTACCTTTTCGTAAAAGTATGGTACGGACTAACCATAGACTCAGGATAGCAAATCCACCTACCATAAACCAAGCGGATACAGCCAAACTTGGTAAACCCCACAATAATGCTGCAATAAAACTTAGTCCAAAACCAATGCTTAAAACGGCAGTTTCCTGTTTTCTTAAATAGCGGGTATTGACAAACATCACACCTGCACCCACACCCAAACCAATTAATCTAGTTTCTGGGAGGGGTAAAGTTAAAAATTGGGCAGCTATGACAGCTAAAACACTCAAAAAAGTATTCAGAATGCGACGTTGTTCAATAGTGCGAATAGCTAGACCTGTTAGTGCTAAAGGTGTAATTAACCAAATAATTCCCCAACGGTTGTATGTGTAAATCACATTATAAGCAGAGGATTGTAGATTTAGAAATAACAAGGAAAAACTCAAGGTAGCAAATGCTAAACCAATATACCAAGCACTGCGTTTCCAAATTCCTGCACCCAGACTAAATACCCATTCTGCAACCATCACAGTTAACAAAATTGTTGCCCAAATTTCTTTACCCAAATTTGGCGACAGCCAATTGATAGTAGAAAAAACTGTCAACAATCCTGTAATATGAGTTAAATAAACCAAATGAGGAAGAGAAGAATGCCGTTTAGTAACGATAGCTAAAGTGATGCTAGAAAATAGAAGATTGAGTGTTAATAAAGTGGGATTGATTAATGCAAACATTGTTAAGCAAACCCCCAATAATAGGGTTAGCTGATTGCCAAAAATAGCTAATTCTTCTTTTTCATTATCATGTAAGCTTTCTGTTAAAATTAACATCACAATGATGTAAGGAAATAAAGCAATACTCAATAATACTAAAGGTTGATTTTGAGAATTAGTAAGATAAGTTGCTGTATTAATAATTAATTTCTGCAATTGCTCAGGTATTAACCGCCAAGCTAACCAAATCGTTTGTAACCCAATAAAAAAAATAGCTGTTAAATCAAGTTTTGAATTATGTCTTTGTAAACGACGGCTAAAAACCCACAAACTTAAACCACTCACAGCTATAGCTTGTTCTGGTTGGGTGAACACTGAAACTAACCAACCTAAAAATAACAAAATCCCGCCTACATTTTCCCATAGAGAAGCAAGAGAAGGGGTAGAACTGAGGTTTTTTTCTGATAACCAAACTGCTAACCAACCACAAATACCAATAGCTAAACCCAACTGAGTGACATTGACACCAGCGACAAAAATAGCTCTGGATAATAATCCTAATAAACCATAAATAATGACTGCAAAATATATACCAATTCCCCAACTATCATTCTGTTCATTTACATTCTCTCTATGGAGGCGGAGTTTTCGATAAACTGTAATTAAAGTTGTACCTACCATTGCTACATAAACAGCAACTAAAGGAAAACTCGATAACTTCCATCCCCAATGCAGATAACTCAAACATAGAATATTAATTAAAGGTAATTTACCATTGGGAAAATTACTAATAATTGTGCGATTTTGAGCAAGTAAAACTGTAATTGTTGATAATAAAAGAGAAGCGACGGCTAATACTACCCAATTAATAGGACTATTCCATAAACTGAAGCTATCCATTGCCCAAAAATTGACAGGCACTAACAACAAAGTCACAATTAATAAAGTCTGTGCTGTTAATGTTAAATTATTTTGCTTACCTGTCCAAAAAGTGAATCCGCCAAAGCTCAAAGTATAAGCTAACAAAACCCCATATTGTCCAATAGCGGGAAACCTTTCCCACTGACTTGCTGCTAATACACCAGATGATAAAACTACTAAAAATACTCCTAAAAATAACAACCATCTCACACTTAATTCTTCACCCAATGATTGAAACATTGAACTGATAAAATTGGGTTTATTGGGTATTTTTGGTTCTAGAGGTAAAGCAGCAATTAATGACCTTGATTTTATATTACTTGTCAATATCTCTTGTGGCTGGTTTTCCAAATGGGGTTGTAATATGGCAGCACAAGTCAAATAATCTCTACATAACTTTTTAACTTCAGCATCAGATATTAAACCTAAGCGCAGCCAAATATCTAGTCCTTCCAATAACTGAGGATGTGAAGAAGATAGCTTCAGTTCAATTTTCAGTTGATGGTCAAGAGGTGGTGACATAAGTTTGAAGCGTATTAGTAGATACTTCTATTTTGATAGCGATGTTACAATATTTTGGTGTTTATTGTGCCAGTTGTAAGAATATTTTACGCAGAGACGCACTAGACGCAAAAAAAGAGGAGTTTTACTTAAACCTACAAGGTATATTGTAGGCATTTACGGAAACTGTCACTTTACCTACAGCAGAATTCAAGGGTCAGGAGTCAAAGCCTTTTGTTGTTGATACATTTGTTTAAACAAAGCTTGCTGTTTTTTATGATCTACAATTGGTGCAGGATAACCAACAGCCCGACGTTCTAAAGGTGTAATATTGCCACTAATTAAATATTCTGTATCAACAGATTTTAATTCTGGAACCCATTGCCGAATATATTCCGCATCAGCATCAAATTTCTGCGCTTGACTGGCTGGGTTAAAAATCCTTAATGGTTTCGGGTCCATGCCACTAGAAGCACTCCATTGCCAACCTCCATTATTAGCAGATAAATCACCGTCAATGAGTTTCTGCATAAAATATTTTTCTCCCCATTGGGGATTTATGATTAAATCTTTGGTTAAAAAGCTGGCAACAATCATTCTACATCTATTGTGCATCCAGCCTATCTCATTTAATTGACGCATAGCTGCATCAACTATGGGATAACCTGTTTTTCCCTCACACCAAGCTTGAAAATGTGCTTCATTATTTCGCCAAGGGAAACTTTTAAAACTATCTCGATATGCACCTTTAGTTAATTCGGGAAAATGATATATAGCGTGTTGATAAAATTCCCGCCAAGCTAATTCTTGTTGCCAGGTTGTGATACTACTCGTGACTTCTTCACAGTTACTATTGGCTAATAATTCAGTTGTGGCTTTCCAAATTTTTCTAACCCCAATTACACCAAATTTCAAAGCTGCACTTAATTGGGAGGTGCCATCAACAGCAGGAAAATTACGCTGTTCTTGATATTCATTAATGGCAGAATTGATAAAAGTTTCTAACCTCGCTTGTGCTGCTGCTTCCCCTGGTTCAATAATTAATTCTCCATCCCAAATAAAACCTAAATCTTTTGCAGATGGTAATTTAATAGTACCTATTTTTTTTGCTATTTCCTGTTCTTCATTTGTCAAATTTTCGCAATTTTCTAAAGTTGCAACTGGATTAAGTTTTGGTTTACTGATCCAATTTTTCCAGAAGGGAGTATAAACAGTGTAGGGAGCTTTAGAACCACTAAAAATTTCATCAGGTGTGTGCAGTAATTGATCCCAATTTTGATTAAGAGTTTGAATACCATTTTCTTGAAGAACAGAAATTACATCATTATCCCGTATTTGTGCGTAAGGTTCTACATCCCAATTCCAAAATACTGCTTTAGCATTCAAGGCTTCAGCTAAAGCAGGAATGGCTGTAACTGGTTTATCATGTAATATTAATAACTGGCTACCAGCTTGAATATATCGCTGTTGTAAAGATTGTAAACAGCTTATCATGTAACTTATTCTGGCTGGTGCAATATCATCTCTTTCTAAAATACCGGGATCTAAACAAAATACACCTACAACCTTTGCAGTTTGTTTTCTTGCCGCAGCAAGTCCTGTATTATCAGAAATACGTAAATCTCGACGATGCCAAAACAAAATTAAGTCAGACATTTGGATACAAAATAGTTTATTTGTACTATGGTAACGCTAATGGTATCATTAAGCATTGCTCCCATGATTAATTTTTAGAGGAACTTAGTATTTTTAAAAACACACATTTATCGGTCGGCAATAGTGGCTTTTTGAGACAAATTTAAGTATACTCTTCTTAACAGAGAATTTAGTATTTTGTCATGGCGATTTTATTACTGGATGACGGCACAACCGAGAATGATTTAAGTGAGATAGTTCGTGAGTTGGAAGTTCTAGGCATTAAGCTGAGACATTATGACCCAGGAACATCGCTACTTTTCCCAGAACTGATAGAACAAGAAACAATTACGGATTCACAGAAACGTCACATTGTGGTAGTTCATAACAGCGTATTTGAGTTCCTTCAGCAAGAAAATGGTTATTTGTGGAGTGATTTACTCAATATACATCCTGGTTCACCAAATTTAGATACTTGGATGGCAACCTATGGACGTTATCATACTCATAATGCATCTGAAGCTATTTATCTGTTAGCTGGAGAGATGATTTATGGTTTTGTCAAACCTGATGGTAGTCAAATACAACTATTAGTTCAATCACAAGACTATCTGCACATTCCTGCCGGAGTAGAACATTGGTGTAGTTTCTCAGCTTGTTTGCATTTTAAGGTGATTCGCTATTTCACGACTGTGGAGGGTTGGATGCCAAATTATACGGATACTCATCAGCAGTTTAAAATTTAGCTTTTAGCACAGTGCATCTACCAATAATCTACTTTCGGCGAGTCTGGGTAAACAGATTCGCTTTGATTGTTTAAGATTTTGATATAGCTAGATACATGATAGTTAAAAATATTACGCAATATTAGAAAATATTGTCTAGTAAGTAGATGAATTGATCGCGCAACGCTACAGAGCAGTGCTAAACCCCTACGAAAAATGTGGTTTTTACTACCATGTATATTGGGCGTTTTCTGTCAATGCGTAAGTCTTAAATTACTACATTTTTACATTAGTAGAATAGGTTCATGGGTGGTACAAGTAACGATAAGAATAATCAGTAATGTCTTTTTTAATCAAAATCTTGTTTACGTGGTCAAACGAGTTTGCATTTTTTGGCATAGCACTCTTGGCAGTTAGTCGCATTATTGTGGGACAAACTGTTGTCCTTGCTGAAATTAAACCTGATACTAAATTGGGCAATGAAGCATCTCTTGTAAAACAGAAGGTTGATATTCAAGGAGCAATAGGCGATCTAATTGATGGTGGTGCAGTGAGAGGTACAAACCTCTTTCACAGTTTCTCAGAATTTAACATTACAGAGGGGCAAAGAGTCTACTTCTCCAACCCCAGCGGCATAGAAAATATCCTCACACGAGTCACAGGGAAAAACCGTTCTGATATTTTGGGGACGCTAGGAGTTTTAGGAAATGCCAACTTATTTTTAATTAATCCCAATGGCATCGTGTTTGGGCAAAATGCACAGTTAGATATTGCAGGTTCATTTCTAGCCAGTACAGCGGATAGTTTTGTATTTGATCATGGCTTTTTATTCAATGCCAAAAATCCCCAACCAGTACCACTATTAACAATTAACGTCCCCTTGGGATTACAATATCAGAGCAATTCAAGAAGTATTCAAGTACAAGGTACTAGTATCTTAAAACCGAATGGTAAAACGATAGCTCTTGTAGGTGGCAATGTTAGCTTAGATGACGCAATTTTGAGTGTTCCCGCAGGCAGAGTAGAGCTAGGAGGAATAAGCGGAGAAGGAATTGTAGAATTTAGCCGTGATAGTGATAATTTGAGGCTGAATTTTCCTGAGAGTTTAACCAAAGCAGATATTTTTTTAAATGGTACAAGAATTAACGTGATTGCTGATAATGACGGCAGTGTGGCGCTCAATGCTCGTAATATAGCAGCAATTAATAGTTTTATTTTTGCTGGTATCGGTGCTGGTTTAGGATCAGCTACCAGTAAAGCAGGGGATATCATTCTAAATGCAGCTGAAGAAATCAAAATAGATGGCATTAGCGGCATTTTGCAATACCTCTTTCCAGAAGCCGTAGGTACAGGAGGAGATATAGAGATTACAGCTAAAACCTTAATTGCAACTAATGGGGGAGCAATCAATAATGTTACCCAGGGTAAAGGTGATGCTGGAAATATAAGGATTACTGCCCATGATTATATCTTCTTAGATGGCGAGGATAGAGATGGCTTTCCCACAGCAGTAAGTACTTCTATTACCCAAGGAGCAAAAGGCAACACTGGCAACATCAGCATCACAACCAAAGCTTTGACATTGACCAACGGTGCTAGTATAACCAGTCTAGTAG
This sequence comes from Anabaena sphaerica FACHB-251, assembly GCF_014696825.1. Taxonomy (NCBI): domain Bacteria; kingdom Bacillati; phylum Cyanobacteriota; class Cyanophyceae; order Nostocales; family Nostocaceae; genus Anabaena; species Anabaena sphaerica. Next base: position 14,195 of record NZ_JACJQU010000013.1, read on the forward strand.
CTGGAGAAGGGAATACAGGTAATATCATGATTACTGCACACGATACTATCTCCTTAGATGGCGAAAATAGTAGTGGCGGATCTAGCAATATTAGTAGTCAGGTTGAGCCTGGAGCGATCGGTAATGGAGGTAATATCCAAATTACGACAGGTACACTTGTGGCTGAAAATGGCTCCCAGGTACTTGCTGTTACTGCCGATGCAGGGAAAGCTGGAAATATCACAATCCAAGCTAGAGATGACATTTCCTTTAGTGGCTTTAGTAGCAATAATGCCCCTAGCGGCACAGGCAGCTTCTCTCAAGCTACAGGTGCTGGTGGTGATGTCAATATCTCCACGCGATCGCTCTCGATTATGAATACAGCCCAAGTCAGAACAGGCGCTTTTGCCCAAGGAGATAGCGGTAATGTAACTATTAATGCTGCTGATGACATTTTTATCGATGGTGATCAAAGTGGAGTTGTTAGTGTAGTATTCTCTAATGCCACGGCAGCAGGTGGAAATATCAATCTAATTACCGGGAAATTGGCGATTCTAAATGGTGCTTTCATCAATAGCGCCACCATAGGTATAGGCAATGCAGGTAATATCCAAATCAACGCCGATACTATTACTCTAGATGGATCTAGCCCTATTGGCTTTGGCAGTGAAATTAGTGCTGTAACTGATAACAACGCTCAAGGTAATGCTGGCAACATTAACATTATTAGTAATAGCCTCGTTTTAACTAATAGCGCGCAAATAAATACTAGTACTAATGCCAAAGGTAAAGCTGGTAATATAACAATTACTACTAAAGATTCCGTTTTGATTGATGGAACTAACCCATTTGTACAAACCTTTCCTAGTGGTATTGCCAGTCTAGTCAGATCTAACGGTGAAGGTAAGGGTGGTAACATTCAGATCAGCACAGATAAGCTTTCATTGACCAACGGTGGTTTTTTGGATGCCAGTACTTTTGGGCAAGGAAACGCAGGTGATATAGAAATTACAGCTAATGATGCAGTGATATTGAACTCAGGAAACAACAGTAATTTAGTCAGTGATATATCCAGCAGAGTTTTATCAGGAGCAAAAGGCAATGGTGGTGAGATTGACATCCTTGCCAAAACACTCCTTCTCATTAATGGCTCTCAAATTGCCGCCGACACATTTGGGCAGGGAAATGCAGGTGATATCACAATTAATACTATTGATTCAGTAGTAGTAGATGGTGGTAATCGTACAACAAACCTCACAGGTATATTTACCTCTGTGGGAAATGGCGGGTTTGGTACTGGCGGCGATATTACTATCGCTACAGGAAATTTGGTTGTTACTAACAATAACGCGCAATTAAATGCGGCAACTCTTGGACAGGGAAAAGCAGGTAATATTCAAGTTACAGCAAATACCCTACAACTTGCCAATAGTGGAAAGCTACGCACGACAACAACAAGCAGTGAAGATGGTGGAGACATCAGCTTGAAGATATCAGAACGCATAACTTTAGCAGGGGACGGTACTGGTTTATTTGCTAATACAACCCTTGATGCTACGGGCAACAGCGGTAATATCTTCATCGACCCCAAAATCATAATCCTTCGAGATGGTGCCAAAATTGCTGTCGATAACCAAGGTAGTGGAACAGGTGGTAATATTGATATCCAAGCTGGGACATTAACCCTTGATAACCGTGCTGTGATTTCTGCGGAAACAGCGAGTAATACTGGCGGTAATATTCAACTCCAACTACAAGACCTGTTGTTATTAAGGCGTAATAGTCTAATTTCCACCACTGCCGGCACTGCTCAGGCAGGAGGTGATGGAGGTAACATTACTATTAATACCGCATTTATCGTTGCTTTTCCTCCAGAAAATAACGATATTACCGCCAACGCTTTTACTGGTAATGGTGGGAGCATAAATATTACTGCTCAAAGTATGTTTGGGCTAACACCCCGCTCTCGCGCTGACCTGGAGAGGTTATTAGGAACAAACGACCCTGCCCAATTAAATTCTGTATCACTACCCACGAGCGACATCACAGCTATTTCCCAAGCCAATCCTTCATTAAATGGTCAAGTGAATCTCAACATACTTGATACCGACCCCAATAATGGATTAGTAGCTTTACCTACAAATGTAGTAGATGCTGCCAAATTAATTGCCCAAACCTGTAGAAGTGCTGGAGGAACAACAGCAAGTCAAGACAGTGAATTTATAGTCACTGGACGGGGTGGTTTACCAGCTAACCCCAGTGAACTGTTAAGTAGTGATGCGGTCTGGTACGACTTACAACCCTATGCTTTGCTGAATGAAAAATTGAATAGCTTTCAAAAAGAGGAGAAAATGCTTTCTCAATCACCTGCTGCAATTGTCGAGGCTCAAGGTTGGGTAATTGGTGCTGATGGTAGTGTCACCCTGGTAGCGCAAGCACCCACTACTACCCCTCAAAAATCCTTTGTTACACCTGTTCATTGCCCAGTTGTGAAAAACTGATGCTTGACAATCTTCAGATGGCAAAAAAAATACCGAAATTATGGCGTAAAGTTCTAGCTTTTCTGCTTTGTGTGCTAACAGGGATGAGTCTAACACTGATGCTCGAATTTAGACCAGTTACAGCCTCTTCTGTTCCACCCTTCCCTTCTAGCTTACCACTTCTGCAAGCAGAGAAAATCACAGAGAATTCTACACAATACTTATCTAACTCAAATTTAATTCAACAAGGTAGAGAACTGTACAAAACAGAAAGATATGCTGAAGCTGTAAATATTTGGCAACAGGCACTTAAAGCAGAACAGAACCAAAATAATTTATCTTCTCAAGCAATGGTTTTAAATTATCTTGCTTTAGGTTATCAACAATTGGGACAGTGGCAGCAAGCAAAACAAGCAATTACTTCCAGTCTTCAGCTACTAGAAAATGTCAAACAAACAACGCCACAAACAAAACTAATTCTAGCTCAAACTCTCAACAATCAAGGAAGTTTAGAATTAGCTCAAGGTCAGGCTGAAAAAGCATTAAATTCCTGGCAGCAAGCAACTAAAATTTACACTGAAACTAGCTATATACAGGGCAGAATTGGTAGTTTAATAAATCAGGCACAAGCTCAACAAGCTTTAGGGCTGTATCTCCAAGCACGTAAAACTCTAACAGATGTTGAAAAAGCACTGAAAAATCAAACAGATACACAATTAAAAAGTAAAGGTTTGCGTAGTTTGGGTAATGTTCTCAGATTAGTAGGCGCTTTTGATGACTCTCAGAAAATTTTACAACAAAGTTTACAAATATTGCAGAATTCAGGTAATTTAACTACACCAGAAATAAGCGCCACTTTACTCAGTTTGGGTAATACAGCTTATGCCCAAGGAGATAAAGAATCTGCATTAAAATACTATGAACAAGCTGCCACAACCGAGCCTAAAAATATCACAGAAATTCAAGCACAAATTAATCAACTATATATATTAATAAATAATGGAAAATTAGTAGATGCCAAAAATATCTGGATTCAATTACAGCCAAAATTAGCTAATTTATTCCCTAGTCGTTCCACAATTTATGCTTATATTAATCTAGCAAAAAGTTTGGTAAAATTGGGAAATCAAAAAAATGAATCTGCCAAATTCTTAGCTACTGCAATTCAACAGGCTAAAAGTATTAATGACCAAAAAGCCCAATCTTATGCTTTAGGTTATTTAGGTAGATTATATGAACAAACTCAACAATTATCAAATGCTCAGAAATTAACTGAACAAGCTTTACAAATAGCCCAATCTATTAACGCTCCAGATGTTGCCTATCAATGGCAGTGGCAATTAGGAAGAATTTTAAAAGCTCAAGGGTCAATCAAACCAGCAACAGATGCTTATCAAGTCGCCTTCACAACATTAAAATCTTTGCGGAGTGATTTAGTTGCAGTCAACACAGATATTCAATTCTCTTTTGGGGAAACTGTAGAACCTGTATATCGTGAATATGTGGAACTACTTTTAAATCCAGGCACAAATACAGAACCTAGTCAAGAGCAGCTAAAACAAGCCCGTCAAGTAATTGAATCATTGCAATTAGCAGAACTTGATAACTTTTTTCGTTCTGCTTGTCTAGAAGGACAAATAGTACCAATTGAGCAAATTCAACAATCACAAGCAGCAGTAATTTATCCGATTATTCTAAAAGACAGATTAGAAGTAATTCTGAGTTTACCCCAGCAAGCCTTACACCACTACGCTGCTAAAGTTTCTCAAAATGAAGTAGAAGAAGTTACCGAAAAACTCAGATTTAATTTAGAAAAGCCTTATACAACTCCAGAAGGAAAATTATTATCTGCCAAAGTTTATGATTGGTTAATTCGCCCTGTACAAACAGAACTTGCTCAAAGTCAGGTAAAAACATTAGTTTTTATTTTGGATGGTGCTTTGCGAAATATTCCAATGGCTGCTTTATATGATGGGCAACAATATTTATTAGAAAAATACAGTGTGGCACTTACGCCAGGTTTAGAGTTATTAGGTCCTCGTCCTTTACAGCAAAGTAGGTTAAAAACTTTAGTAGCAGGACTGACAGAGGCCAGACATGGATTTAGTTCTTTACCTAATGTCAATGAAGAATTAAAAGCAGTTGAGTCAGAAGTACCTAGCGAAGTTCTCTTGAATAAGACATTTACTAGTACAGCATTACGTCAACAAATTGACTCTCTACCTTTTTCTGTCGTGCATTTGGCAACTCACGGTCAATTTAGTTCTAACGCTGATGAAACCTTTGTGTTGGCTTGGGATAAACCCATGAAGGTGAATGAATTAAAAGATTTGCTGCGTAGTCGAGAACAAACTAGACCTGAACCTATTGAATTACTGGTTTTAAGTGCTTGCGAAACTGCTGAGGGAGATAAACGAGCGGCTTTAGGATTGGCTGGGGTAGCAATTCAAGCCGGCGCACGCAGTACCTTGGCTTCTCTTTGGAGTCTAGATGATGAATCTGGCGCTCGTCTCATTGGTCAATTTTATAAAGAGTTAGTAACTAAGCAGGTGACAAAGGCGGAAGCACTGCGACTAGCTCAACTTTCACTATTAAAAGACCCAGATTATCGGCATCCTGTGCATTGGGCATCTTATGTATTATTGGGAAATTGGCTGTAGTAGGTTGCCCTAAAAAAAATTTTTTAGATTTGTTCCTTTAACTTTGCATAAAACCCAAAAGTGAACCGTGTAACTCAGCAAGGAGTTAAAAAGCTAATGCCAAACTCCATTACACACTGACAGCGAGGTTTATTACCTCCCTGAAATCGTTGATTCACGAAGGAAAAACTAACATGAACGTTTTTGGAACAAACAATAACGATACCCTTATGGGCGGACAAGGAGCAGATTCCATATATGGATACGGAGGAGATGATACCCTTTATGGTGGAGTAGGGGATGATCTCGATGGTGCAGATGGTAACGATACTTTTATCGCTACAGAGGCAGCGACAATTATCGGAGGTTCGGGTATTAATACCTTAATATCCAACTACAGCCAATCGAATGATGGTGTTGGAATTCACTTAGATGCAAATCCTCGCGGACTTTTCATGCACATCGATCAGCTTGGCGGTGGTCGCAACTTTCTTAGATTCGGTGGGATTGATGCGTTAAATGTCACCGGAACTCAATACAATGACATTCTTGATGGGGGTATGCTCAATGCCACCCTGAATGGCGGAGCAGGAAATGATGCTCTATTGGGACAAAAAGGTGTTTTCTCAGGTGGTTCCGGCACTGATACATTAACAGCAAACTACTACACAATGAATGTCCCATACGGGGTTCATTTAGGATGGAACGGAGAAAATACCGTCAGACGGCGCGATAATGGCAGCATTATCCTCACTCACGATGGAATCGAAGCGTTCAATTTCACAGGAACTGATTTCCTAGATTACCTGAGTGGTCAAAATGGCGACGACATCTTCTATGGTCTTGGTAGTAATGACATCCTTGAAGGTGGTAATGGCAATGACATCCTTGATGGTGGTAGAGGCAATGACATCCTTGATGGTGGTAATGGCAAAGATCAATTATTTGATGTCAGTGGTTCTGATACCTTGAAAGGGGGAGCAGGAGATGATTATCTGTATACAGTCGCTGATACTCAAGGTGCAATCAAGCAACTTTATGGAGGTCAGGGTGCAGATACATTTGTTGTAGATATCAAAGGCGATATTAATCTTGGTTTTGATTTTGATGTTGCCAAATTAGGTAATTTTGTCAATGCGATTACATTGCCTGAAAATAACGGACTAGATTGGCAACGATTAGGCATAGACGTGGCCTTTAGTGCGTTAGGTGCGGGTTTAGGTGCAATTCCTGTAGTGGGATCTCTAGCAAGCTTTTGGACTTCATTAGCTCAAACGGGTGTCGATGCTTATTTAGACCAGGAGGAGTTGGAAGCTCAGATCAACGAGCAGCTAGAAAAAGCAAACCAAGCCGTTAAACAATATGGTACTCAAGATTGGGGCAAAGTTTTTCAGCAAGGAACGAGAGATGTTATCTACATTAACGATTTTCAAATTGGTCTTGATAACATCCTGTTGCCAAGATTACCCGATGCAACGCATTTTTATCAGGTCGATCTAGTTAATGGAGGCCAAGGTGGAGTATTTGTATCTGTTCGCAATTCGGGGGTAATCGAACAATTCAAAAATGTTGCCTTTATTGCCAATAACTATACCGATGTTGGTATTACCGATCAAAAATTTCAAGAGATAATAACAGACTTGATTCAAGGTTCAACAATCGGTACGTTTACGAAGACTGCATTCATCGGACAAAACAATGTCTCTGCGACAGAGATTATAACAGCAACGTTTGCTAACGATAATATTCAGGCTAACGGAGGTAACGACGAAGTTTTTGGCTACTATGGCGATGATGTTATTCAAGGTGGGGATGGAAATGACACCATATATGGCGGTTCCAACCGCAACCCATCTTACGCCAGATATGAGTCAGAATATGGAAATGATGGAAATGACATCATCAGTGGCGGTGCGGGGAATGATGTTCTCTATGGTGAATCGGGCAATGATTTTCTCAATGGTGACGAAGGAAATGACTTGCTATATGGTGGAGTGGGGAACAATACTCTGGTTGGCGGTGCAGGCGACGATATTTTAGTTAATACGAATGGTACGGTTGATGGTGGTACTGGTACTGATACTTTAATAGCTGATTACACTGGCAAAGCAGATGGCAATGGTGTTCATTTAGGATGGGCAAGTACCAATCATATTTATAATCGTGTTAATGGTCAAAGTTTAGTTAATTTCTCTAATGTAGAAAACTTCAATATTACTGGCACTCAGTATAGTGACGCATTTGAAGGGCGTTCAGGTAATGACATCTTCAATGGTGGTGCTGGTAATGATGAACTATATGGTGCTGCGGGTGATGATATTCTCAACCCAGGTTATAGCCTCAATTCCACTGATATAGTTGATGGTGGTACGGGTAATGACACACTTGTAGTAGATTATTCTGCCAAAGCAGATGGTGCTGGTATTCATTTGGGATGGTCGAATACAAATAATGTTTTTAATCGTCTTAATGGTCAGCTTTTGGTTAATGTCTCTAATGTAGAAAACTTCAATATTACCGGCACCCAATATAGTGATGCGTTCCAGGGACGTTCAGGTAATGACATCTTCAATGGTGGTGCGGGTGATGATTATTTATATGGAGGTGTAGGTAACGATACCCTTACAGGTGGAATTGGGGCTGATCAATTTGTCTTCAACTCGGTTTCAGAAGGAATTGATGTCATCAAAGACTTTAGCTGGCAACAAGGAGATAAGATTCAAATTCTTGGCTCTAGTTTTGGTGCAAGTTCGACCAACCAGTTCAACTTCAACACCAGTACAGGTGCTTTATCCTTTAACGGACAGCAGTTTGCGACTCTAGAAAACATTTCAAATGCTTATGATTTTATCCCTTCTTATGACATTGTGATTGTCTAGAAACTCCAACACCTCAATGTTAATTACCAATTTTACCCAGTCCAGCACTGGGTTTTTTTATGAATAAGGAGATTTGTAACAGATTTTTTATTTTTTATTTTTCTAGTAGCTGCATAAATCTCAAAAGTGAACCGTGTAATTCAGCAAGGAGTTCAAACTTAGCAAATATAAAGGACAAACTAAAATGCCTAGATATACAGGTGACAATAACAATAATATCTTTACTGCACCTAATGATGGTTTAGCTTGGGTAATTTCTGGAAAAGGGGGCGATGATATCTTAACTGGTGGAAATAATGACGACATCATAAATGGCGATGAAGGAAATGATACCATCTACAGTGGTGGTGGCAACGATAATATCAATGGTGGGGAAGGTTACGATTATATCTTTGGTGGAGATGGGGATGATATCTTAGTTGATACCCAAGGTAATGTTGATGGTGGTGCTGATATTGATTTTCTAAAGGCAGACTATAGCCAGTTCGACAACGGTGCTGGTATTCATGTGGGATGGTTGGGATACAACATCATCTTTAGTCGGGTTGATGGTAGTGGTTTACTGACTTACAGCAATATTGAGAGGTTTGAAATCACAGGCACAAAATATACTGATGTTTTGCAAGGTTACGCTTATAATGACAACCTCAATGGTGGTGATGGTGATGATCAAATCAGCGGTGGTGCTGGTAATGATAACCTAAATGGTGGTGCTGGTTTTGACTATCTCTTTGGTGGGGATGGTAATGATATTTTGATTGACATAGATGGTAATGTCGATGGTGGTGCTGGTTCTGACACTTTAAAAGCCGACTATAGCCAGTTTAATAATGGTGCGGGCATTGAAGTGGGATACAACGGAGAAAATGCTATTTATAGCAATTACAATATCAATCCCAATGGTCTAAATTCTTCTATCCCTGCTTCTGTCTTGCTTAGATATAGCAATGTTGAGAAGTTTGAGATTACTGGTACACAATATGCCGATAAACTGCGGGGTGGCGCTAGTAATGACATCCTTAATGGTGGTGGTGGTGATAACTACCTATTTGGTGGGGCTGGCAATGATATTTTGATTAATATTCAAGGAACTGTCGATGGTGGTGCTGGTACTGATACTCTAAAAGCTGACTATAGCCTATTTAATAATGGTGTTGGTATTGAGATGCAGTATTACGGACAAAATGCCATCTATAGCAATGACAACAGCATCCCTCTTGGTAGTCCCTTTGCTTATAACGCTTCTGTTTTACTTACATATAGCAATGTTGAGAAGTTTGAAATCACTGGTACACAATATGCAGATAAACTGCGGGGTGGTACAAACAATGACATTCTCAGTGGTGGTGGTGGTAATGATGAAATTAGTGGTGGGGCTGGTTTTGATATTTTAAATGGTGGTGATGGGAATGATGTTTTAATTGACATAGATGGAACTGTAGACGGTGATGCAGGAATTGATACTCTCAGAGCAGACTATAGCCAGTTGAACAATGGTGCTGGTATTTATTTTGGAATCTTTGGCAGAGAAGGAATTCGCAGTTTATCAGAGGGTCAAATTATACTTGATTACACTAATATTGAGCAATTTGAAGTCACTGGTACACAGTATACAGATATTCTTGTCGGTAGCGATCGCAATGATATCCTCAATGGTGGTGGTGGAGATGATTTACTCGGAGGTATAGTTGGCAATGATACGCTCAACGGTGGTGAGGGCAATGACACTTTAGTTGACATAGATGGAACTGTCGATGGTGGTGCTGGTATTGACACTCTCAGGGCAGACTACAGCCAGTTTAATAATGGTGCTGGAATTGAAGTGGGATACAACGGACAAAATGCTATCTATATCAATTACAACAGCATTTCTAGTAGTGGTAGTTCTAGTAGTCTCAATCCCTTATACTCTGGCTCTTCTAACAGTGGTAACGATGAATTATACTTTCTTAGATATAGCAATATTGAGAAGTTTGAGATTACTGGTACACAATATGCCGATAAACTGCGGGGTAGCACTGGCGATGATACTTTAGTGGGTGGGTTTGGTAATGATATCCTTACAGGTGGGGCTGGGGCTGATAAATTTGTCGTCAACTCGATTTTAGAAGGCTTAGACATTATCAAAGATTTCAGTTGGGGAGAAGGTGACAAGATTCAGATTTCTAAAGTTGGGTTTGGTATTACTGATCTCAATAGTTTCAGTTACAATAACGCTACTGGTGGCTTGTTCTTCCAAGGAAATCAATTCGCTACTCTTGAGAATATACCTGCTGGTTTCGCGGTTAATTTAGATGTTCAGCTTGTTTAATATTTTGTATAAATGGGTTTACCAAATTCATAATCGGAAACCTAATCAATACACTCAGAAATTATTTTTAATTCCTGGGTGTGTTTTTTTATCCCACATTACGGAATGTGGGTTTAACTATGGCAGTATTTCTATTGTTTGGGTGTGCAACATTGGATAATGGAGGCAGAAGCAGAATTATCTAAATTAACTTGTTTAAGCAACTCAGCCCAAGCTAATGTAATTTCTGTATTTTGATTTTTGCTGTTTTGAATTTGTTCACCTAAAATCGTTAAGGCATCATGCCAAATACCATTTTCAGCAAAAATAACGGCTTTTCCTAAAGGTGTTTTAGCTGCTTCCAGTTGTTTTTGCAGTTTTGAATTAAGGGCTATTTGTGTCATTGAACCTCGAACATAAACAGAGGCAGAAGGCTTATCTGGATCGCAATAAATGGAAAAAGTCCAACGATAAGATTTACCTGTTTTTAATGGTAATGTAGGTTTTACTGGTAGGCTAACTATGCCAGCCGGTGTTTCAGGAGGATTAAATTTTGTTTGATAGACATAATTATCTGCTTCATCCTGAATGACAAACTCTACAGGCAGGTTGGGAGTTAATTTATCTGGCACAGAAAACCAAAACGTTGGCGTTTGAGATGCTGAATTTCCCCAAACTAAATCTTTATTTTCTGTTTTAGTTATGGGTACTAATGCTGTCAGGGTTTCATATTGCTTACATGGTCCACGACTTCCCCCACCTTTACGTCTTCCTTTTGGTTCTCCTGGCTGTTCTTGTACTGCTGGTGCAGTGTACTTGATTTTGGTAGTTGATATTAAAGTTTGAGCCTGTAACCTTTGCCAATTTCCTGGTAAGTTAACAATGCTCAGTGTCATTGCATAAATGAGGGTGATAGAATGAAAACAAAGTATCTTCTTCATTGCAACAATTAATTTTTTAATCACAAAATAATGTAGATAAATTGTTATACAAATTCCTAATTCATAATTCGTGATTTTTAATAGGGAATAGGTCAATTCAAAATTCAAAAACGCCTAATTTCGGTTGCCTATTACCTGTCACCTGCTATTTTTGTTTTGATACAGGTAATTTGAATGCTGGAAACTAGCAAAGAAATGATAGGTGGTACTAAGGGTATCCAACCTCCTTGAATTAGTATAATTAAGCAGAGTCCAAACAGTGTGACTATTGCGATCGCTAAAATCATGCTTAAGTAAGTAATTTTTCTAACATACCAAGCTAGTAACCCTCCTGTCAAAGACCAATACCAAATCCAGCAAATTTCACCCCATTGTGTCCAAACCCATAATATAGGTCGGTTGTCTAAAGCGGCACTGATCATCTGGCTGATCATCTGTGCTTGAATAAGTATACCTGGTAGGACTTGTGAAGGTTTTTTACTGTATGGTGTTGACCAATAATCACTGCTGCTATTACTGGTGACACCGATAAGAATAATTCGATTTTTGATGGCATTGGAGTTAATTTGCCCGTTTAATACTTGACTCATGGTAACTTGTGGTGCAATTGCTTGCACGGAAGGCGAAAACCGATAATTAAGTAAAATCTGGCTACCTTGGGCATCTATGGCATGATATCCGTTACTTCTATTTTTTAACCTCTGGAAGATTTTATTCCCTAGTTGTAAATCCCAATCTGGGGTAAATTTGGCTGTAATTCCTCGTGATTGCAGATACAAGAACGCTAACTGAGTGCTGAATGCATAAGCTGGTGTACAAGTTGAGGAGATGGGGTTGGGAGTCATTGCTAATAAATGACGACGCAGGACGCTATCATCGTCTTCGATAAAGTCGCTAAAACCTAACCGTGCTTCTGGTATTTCCGGTGGAGGTGAAACCCCGGTGGGATCATATTCTGGATCAGCACGTTTACAAATAGCAATGAGGCGATCGCTTTTTTGCATCCGTTTGGCTAGTTCTGGTTGGTTGGAACTGACAGAAAAATCTCGGTATATATCCAAACCAATGGCCGCTGGTTGATATTGTTCTAGTTTTGTGAGTAATAAGTTGAGATATTTATCAGAAAGAGAACCTTGTCTGGGTTCTTTTCCCTGTGCTTGAATATCTTGATCAGTGATAGTGACAACCAACAACCGGGAGTCTGGTTGTTCTTTAGGTCGCAGTCTCATTAATTGATCAAAAGCTGCCAATTCTAACGATTGCATTCCCCCTAATAGTCGGATTAAAACTATTAATAAAGTAACAATTGAACTACTCAAAAAAACACTTGATAAGTGTTTTAAATTAGGAAGTGAAAACTTTAAACTCAATTTTTGATCACACAAATCCTGCCAAGTTGGGGAGATTTCGGCGGGATTTTGGCAAATAACAGGCAACCAAGTAGCACAGGGAAAATCATTTTCTAAAGACTGTAATCTTTCCCTAGCTTCTCTAACTGCTGTATATAATGTTTGTCCTTGTGAAAAAGCTGCGAGGAAGTGCTTTAAAAATTCCTGTGCTACTCGGTCTGGAACAGGTTCTCGCATCACAATTACTTGCGGTAAATGCAAATCAGCTAAATCTACGGCGATACCCAAACCATCACAAGAGTTAAAAATTGCTAAATGCAAACCTTGGGCAATTGCTTTTTGTAAACCATACTTTAATTGATCAATTGTCAAAGTTTCGCCAGAATTTAGTACCATTTTCCCTTTACCTTGACTGGAACTATGCCCAGCAAAAAAGAGAATATCCCAACCAGATTCCCATAATTGTTCTGTCAATTGGGAACGGTTGGGTTCGACTAAAAACTTGATTTCTGCGTGAGGTAATTGTTTCAGCAAACTTTGGTCTTTTTCAAGATCAATGTGCTGACTATCTCCTAAAATAGCTAAAATTCTGACTTTACCATTACTTTTTTGAGAATTAGTTTTAATTGCACGACCATATTCAGGAGGACTAAGAGCGATTTCTGCCAATGGGTAATCATTAAAAAAATGCCACAAACACCAAGGCAACTTTAAAACCTGATGACATTCAGCAGTAATAATAAAGCGAATTTCATCTGTAGGTAAAAGTTGAGTACGTAGTTTGCGGTCAATATTGAGAAACAATAAACTATTCAGCCATGTATTTAGACATTTCTGTAATTCTTGGCAAATATTTTCAAACTCAGCTTGAGAAATATGGGTAACGTCTTCTTCTTCAATTTCAAATTCAGAAATATTGCGACTACGCCATTCTAAACTGGCATATAACGCTGTATACAATTGTTGCCAACGTCGATAAAGATTGTCTAATTGTGGTGCAGCAGGTAGTCCTCCTGTAAACTGCATAGGAGTAGGAGTATCCGTTTGCCAAAGTTGAGCAATAACCGTGGGAAACCCTTGTTGTAGGTTTCCTTTTCCTAGATTTAGGACGATCAATTTACTCATGGCTGGTAATTGGTAATTTGTAATTAAATCATCATTATAATTCTATTCATCCTCAAATACTGGAAATACTGATATGGATTGCGCCACGCTACGCTATCAGACAATTAACATTCAAACTCTTCCACAAAACTGAAATCATCTAAAGCAACTTGAATACTAAACCTTGTATTCACTGGACAGCGAAACCGTTTTAATTGAATGGAATTATCCGCCTCTCGTGCTGCGACTGATTGCACAACATCACCTGATGCAGAAATCAACTCTAATCTAATATTATTTTGTAAATAAGAATTACGTTCATGGGGATATAATTGAGCGCGAATTCCTACTCTCCCATCTGTTTCTGCTGTCAATTTCAACATCAAAACCAATGTTTGATTCCTATTTTGATTAGGCAAATCAATCACTTTTATCCGTCGAATTGATTCTTCAGTAACATCATTATCTTGGCGAAAACTGAAGGCTAAATTTGATTCTGCACCAAATAAATTTTCTATTGTTTGCCAGCTATCTGCAAAAATATTCTCAAACCATTGCCGCAAATTAACAATATTTGAATTCTGTGTTGCTTGTAAAAAGTCTTCCCTTTCTAATAATGACCCCCAAATTTCAAAGGGTAATTCTAAGCGAGGATTAGTAATTATTGAACTTGCTAATCTCTGTTTGAGATTTTCTGCTTGGGTAGTTGATAAAATCGGCAGTGGGAAAATATCTGCTTGTGTTTGTTCTTCAGGATACAATTGACGCACAACCCACAGCACATTCAAATCCTCAATCATCTGATTAGCTTCCAGAGAGTAAGTCCTTTCTTGAGGATCATAACTACCTTGGTTTTTTAATTGTTCATGGGTGGTATAACTCCAAATTTGCATCCACGCACCATCAGGACTAACTTGTACTGCTAAGTAGTAATCTCCGGCTAACTTAGGAATATCTATCCATTCTTGTGGGACAAAAAATTCCCCAGTTTCTAAATTTTTATCGGGAATTAAAACCAAACGTTTTGTATCTACATTTATGGCAAACCCATTTACTACTTCCCAAAGCTGAGACAGGGTTTCCACAGTAGCTTCTGGTGCATATTCTGTTTGTAACCAGGGCAGAAAGGTACTAAGACATACTTGATTTAGAAAAGCATTCCAACGTCCACGAGGACTCACAAAAGACTGGCTTTGTTGCCAAGATTGATTTTGTACCTCTGAGGAAGTTTCTAAAAACAGTTGGGTAGGGGGGACACAGAACACAGACATAACTATTTCTCCTCTGAGGAGTGAGATTCCAGATTACGGAAATAATTCTGTAACCACTCCTCCAACACGATACTAATATATTTCACCACGTTGGAAGTTGGAGAAATATGCGCTGTCTCCTGACTCCATTTGGTAATGGCCAGCAGTAAGGATTCTCTGGCTTTGGATAATTGGCGTGAAACTTGATATTGTTGGATTTGCAGCTGTTGGGCAATTTGTTGCTGGGTGAGTGCTTGTTGATAGTATAGTTGTAATAATTGTTGTGCTTGGGGTGTTAGTTTTGCTAGGGTAGCAACTAACAAGTTATGAATTTCTATTTGTTGATTTTTTTGTGTTTCGGCTTCTTCTTCAGCAATTATACTAGCTAGTAAAGATTCATGAGTATTATCTGGTAAGTCATCTTGCAACTCACCTTCTGTTTGTCCTAACTTGGGTAAGTTAAGGGAAGAAACCACTGGATAAAGATAAGCACGTGCGTGTTTGGCAGAAAAAAGCAACCATTTTTCTAAAGTTTCTGGAGTGCATTCTGTTCCAGGGTTTTTCAGGGTTAGACGTTCACGGTTATAAATTTGCGTGATGATGTCCCAAGTATCCTGGTCAGGTTTTTGTAATTTGCGGACACCTGGTGATTTACTGAGAATATAACCATCTGTAAAACATTTCCAAGCCAACAGGTAACGAGCAATTATTTCATCTGTTACTCCAGCATTTTGTAATGCTTCCTGTAGTCGCTTGCGGCTTAACTTCAGCAGCAATGCCCAATCATTGGCATAATCTATTTCTTGTTGCTGACGCAAAGCATCACGGATAATATTACCAAAAGCCACATTACTGTAACTTTTTAGACTAGCTTTTTGGTTGGGGTCACAACCTTTGAGGATTTTTGGGACTTGAGCGATCGCTATCTGAAAACAATCAGCTAAACTACTCTGCACACTGGCAAATTGGGGAATGGTTCTTTTTACAGCCCAATAACAAGTCTCTTGCAAATAAGCAGACAGATGACCAAGTGCTAAGGAGTTTGACTGAGTTTGCCAAGCTTTGTGCCAGTAAATTGCCCAAAAATTTTCTGAGTTTTGCGTTTGTGGTATCTGTAACAAGAGATACTGGATGCTGCGATGCAGTTTGGCATCATATACCCAACCATTTAAGCGTTCGGACTCAAATTGTAGGAAGGTCGCAAACATTTCCAGGATACTTTGCCGAGAGCGCATGAATTAATAGGTTGCCAAGTACGGTTTATATGTTGATATCAAGTATAATTTAATTCTTTTTCTGAGATGTCTAATAGAAGGATAGTGCAGATTTAAATATAAAATTCCTAAAGATTATACACCCCCATAATACCATCAAAAGTCAAGAGGTCAAGAACCTTGTAAAATCGTTGCCTTATTGCTAATATTCTCAACATTATTGAGAATAGACCCTCTCCATTATCAATAAGTAAGAAAAACGTCTTTTTTGCAATATCTCATAAGCACAAGTATTTGCTCATAAACCTATTTGTGCTTTTGGGTGAGGATTAAACAAAGCTGAAAACCAAAATTTTCTTCCTGCTGTACCCTCCCCTGAAAGAGAGAAAACTTTGTATGCTGAGTTAACAAGGTCTTTATATTTCTTATTAAAACTGGTGCAAGAGGATTTTCGGTTAATTGTCGATTTGGTTTCGGTTTTTGCTGTCGCTGCCTGTGGTGGACTGCTGGCCGCTCTGTTAAAACAACCTGTGCTGCTGGGATATCTGATTGGGGGGATGATTGTTGGTCCTGCGGGACTGGGATTAATTAAAGAAGTTGTCCAGGTAGAAACCTTGGCACAGTTCGGGGTAGCCTTTTTGCTGTTCGCTTTGGGTGTAGAATTTTCCTTGGCTGAACTGAAAAAGGTAAAGGCTATAGCTTTGGGGGGTGGAGGACTACAAATTCTTCTCACTATTCTCATCACCGTTTTGGTGTGTGGCGTTACAGGTGCGTGGGGCGCTTTACCGGCTAAGGGTGTATTTTTGGGTTGTATTCTGTCTTTGTCTTCCACAGCGGTTGTTCTCAAATGTTTGATGGAACGCAATGAGACAGAAACGCCTCATGGCCAAGTGATGTTGGGTATTTTGGTAGTTCAGGACTTAGCACTGGGATTGATGCTGGCTGTATTACCCGCTTTGCATGAACCAGGTGAAGTCATTGGGATGGCAGTGCTGACGGCTTTGGTACGCATTGGTTTATTTGCTGCGGGTGCTGTGGTGGCGGGTATTTGGTTAATTCCGCCTTTGTTGCGACTGCTGGCACGAACTGAAAGCCGGGAGTTATTTTTGTTGGGGGTGGTGACTTTATGTTTGTGTATTGCCCTGCTAACTGAATATTTAGGTCTTTCTATCGAAATGGGGGCGTTTGTAGCGGGGTTGATGATTTCCGAGGTGGAGTATGCTGACGAAACCCTGACTATTGTTGAACCTTTGCGGGATATCTTTGCTAGTTTGTTTTTCGCTGCCATTGGGATGTTAATTGACCCGGTGTTTTTGTGGCACAACCTAGAATTGATTCTCGGTTTGGTAGCTTTGGTTTTCGTCGGTAAGTTTTTAATCATCACTCCGCTGGTCAAGTTATTCCGCTATCCGTTGAAAACAGCTTTAATTGCTGGGTTAGGATTAGCGCAAATTGGGGAATTTTCCTTTGTGCTGGCTAGTGAAGGTCAGGCTTTGGGGTTGGTTTCCCGAAGGATATATTTATTAATTTTGGGAACTACCGCTGTAACTTTGATGTTGACTCCCTTTGTGTTGCGGTTAGTACCATTTTTATTTGATTTTGCGGAGTCCATGCCTTGGTTAAAACCTTATTTGGTGGAAGAACAAGCGCGTGATTTTGCAGAAGATTTACCTCTCAAAGACCATATTGTGGTTTGTGGTTATGGTCGTATTGGTAAAAATTTGGTGCGGTTGTTGCAGCAATACGAGTTACCTGTGGTAGTGATAGACCAATCCGAAAGCAGGATTCAGCAGTTACGGGATGCGGGAATACCTTATGTTTATGGTAATGGAGTAAGTTTTCATGTGTTAGAAACTGCTGGGGTGAATCATGCTAAGGGAATGGCGATCGCACTTCCTGATCCTGCTAGTATTCGTCTATGTCTCAAACGCGCTTTGGAATTATCCCCAGAATTAGATTTAGTGGTCCGCGCTACCCAGGATAAAAACATTGAGGTGCTTTACCAACTGGGTGCAAGGGAAGTGGTACAACCAGAGTTTGAAGCTAGTTTAGAAATGGCTACCTATTTACTCACCGATGTGGGATTATCCCCAGAGGTTGTACAACAGAAAATGCAGGAAATTCGCAAAGACCATTATTTAGATTTGCGTCCTGAACGTTCTGCTTTGGAGGTTTCCCAGCATTTACAGCAAGTAACCCGCGATTTGAATCGTCGTTGGTATGACTTACCCTCTGATTCCCCATTGATTGGCATGACTTTGGAAGAAGCGGATATGCGCTATCTAATTGGGGTGAGTTTGATGGCTATTCGTCGCACTGATGGGGAAGAGATTGATTATCCCCATAGTCAGATTAAACTAGAAACTGGCGATCGCTTGTTAGTCGTGGGTGCCAATGAGGAATTAGCAGCGTTAGCGGAGTTTGCTCAAGGAAATGCAGCTGTTCCGGGAGAAAGTAATGCTTGTCAGTGGGTGAGTGTTCAATCTCACTGTCCTATTTTGGGTAAAAATCTGGCACATTTAACTACTGATGAACAGTATGGGGTAAAAGTGCAGGCTATTCGGCGAGATGGCAAGTTTATCCGCCTTCCTCATGGCAACATGGAGTTAAAAACAGGTGATCAAGTGCTGCTGTGCGGTAGCTTTTCCAGCCTGAATGAACTTCAACAGTTGTTTACTGCTTCCTGCGGACTACCCCTAGCTATTCCCATCATCAGAGATGAAGAGGCAGAAACCGTCAATAAGTTTCTACCTGCTGATCATTTGCCAGAGTAGTCAAAAAGTAGGGTGTGGGGTGTGGAGAAAGACAAGGATTTTTTCATGGCATGGATTATTGAGTGATTTAAAGCAATGCAATCAAAGTGAATCTTGCAGCATTACCTAGATACGCTTTTTTAATAACCAAAAAGCCAGACATTTCTTCTCTACCTCCTCAGCCTTAATTTGGATCAAGAATCGATATTGGCAACTTCGACTCTAGCATCTCGTGGGACTAAGCCTCTTTCTACAACCGAGTCACTGCGAAGTTTCATATAAGCGATCGCCTGTCTGCAAACGGTAATTTGCTCGTTGTTGCCGTCTAAAATACATACACAATTGATATCTTGCCAAAAAACCCTACCTGTGATTAAATCACCAGTCACCAGCTTGAATTCGACTGTAGCTTTTTGTTTAATCCAATTCTGCACTAGTCGAATGCTAGGTAGGGTCGTATCAAATTCAGTTGCTGCCATTTTTGGTAATGATGTATGTAAAGGTAGATGAGGAGATGGGGAGATGGGGAGGCAACAGAAGCAGGGGAAAATTAATCAAATTTTGCCTCTTGCCTTTTGCCTTTTGGCTTCTCTTCCCCAATCATCTGGGACAATGTTTAAATTAGTAGTAACTTATCTTTGATAATTCATCTAGGGGAAAATGGCAATAGAATTTACTAAGTATCACGGTTTGGGTAATGATTTCATTCTCATTGATAATCGGTCTTCATTAACACCAGTTATCACACCAGAACAAGCTGTGAAATGGTGCGATCGCCATTTTGGCATTGGTGCTGATGGTGTAATTTTCGCACTTCCAGGACAAAACGATACTGACTACACCATGCGGATTTTTAATTCCGACGGTTCTGAACCAGAAATGTGTGGTAACGGTATTCGCTGTTTAGCTGCATTTTTAACTGAGTTAGAAGGAATATCCCGCACTAAAGATTATTATCGTATTCATACTTTAGCTGGTGTGATTACACCTCAACTTACAGATGATGGTCAAGTTAAGGTCGATATGGGTTTACCTCGGTTACTAGCACAAGAAATTCCTACAACCCTTGCACCTGCTGACAACAAAGTAATTAATCTGCCTTTAGAAGTCGCAGGAACAACTTGGGATGTTACCTGTGTCAGTATGGGCAATCCTCACTGTATCACCTTTGTGGAAAATGTGGCAGCTATTCCCCTAGAAAGCATCGGTCCAAAATTTGAACATCATCCCGTTTTCCCCCAAAGAATCAATACAGAATTTATTGAAATTGTCAACCGTAATTATTTAAAAATGCGGGTATGGGAAAGGGGTGCAGGTATTACCTTAGCCTGTGGTACAGGTGCTTGTGCTGTTTTGGTAGCTGGGGTATTGAATGATAAATGCGATCGCACAGCCACAATAGAATTACCTGGAGGATGTTTAGAAATTGAATGGTCAGAAATTGACCAACGAATTTATATGACAGGCCCAGCAGAACGGGTTTTTACAGGTAAATTATAAAATATTGTAGGGTGGCCATCCTGCTATTGGTGTCAAATTAAGCTCAAGTCGTTGTCCCACAGCCGTTTTACCCCACCCCTGTGTCTTCTCATCTCAAGAAGGGAGGGGGGGTTTTGCGTCACCTTTCATCGGGGTAGGGTTCTTGGGGATTGATTGATAATTGAGTAAGTTTGATATCTTGTAATTTTTGCCAGGATTTATCACCCAGAAAAACCGGGTGAAGTCGTTTATCTTTTGGTGGTGAATATAGTGGTAAACATCATTACCATTCCACCTAAAAGAATAGCGATCCCTAATCCTCCTGTGATTAAATCCAAAGTATTACTATCAATGTCCATTCTTTAATGACTCCAAAATTTACTGGTAATTTCAGAGTAAATCACTCTTTTTACAAATGCAATTATTGGTCTTAATTCTGCCAAATGAGCAGGGTTTTAGCACTGCTAAAACCTGACAATTTTTGTTGGGTTGCGCTGTCGCTTAACCCAACCTACCAAAATTTTTCACCGAACAGTATTGGTTATTTTTTGTGTTGTCCCCTTCCCCTGTCCCTGATCCTATTTATTGGTCGCTGCTGTAAATTCTATCACTCTTGAATCCAGACAGAAAGCGACCCACCAGGACAATGGAACTCAGCCCAGCCCCATTCATTACTGTAAACTGGTTCTTTAATATGTTCTGTCAAATCATAAAATTTGGCGTTAGGTTTACCAACTTCCATCCATTTACTACCACCAGATCCATCACTCATTAGTACAGCCATTGCTTTGGGATGTTCTGCATCTCCTAATCTTGTCCAGCCGATCACATTCCAATGATCAAAATAGTCATACTGTGGACCATAGGCAAAATTTTGACGGGCATGGAGGAATTTGTCAATTAACCAACGATGAGAAGGTAAGAAAATCTTGTGACGGTTGCCATCTTTTCCCCAATCTTCATATTCTGCACCATAGTAGTCGCCATAGAATACGCAAGGATAACCTTCTGCACGGAGGAGAATTAGGGCATAAGCCAAAGGTTTAAACCAAGGTTCTACAGGTGCTTCTAAAGCTTGCAACGGTTGAGAATCGTGGTTTTCGACAAAAGTAACAGCATGAGTAGGTCGTTGCTGCATTAATGTACCATCAAGAATACGCCGCATATCATAGTTACCACCTGATTTGCTGGCATAGTGGAAATTGTAGTGTAGGGGTACATCAAATAAAGACATTTTGCCACCCACAGCATCAAGATACCAATGTAGTGTGCCAATATCGTTGAACCAATATTCACCCACCATAAATAAATCTTTGCCAGCATATCGCTTGAGGTGATCCAACCATTGGGGAAAGAACCAAGCAGAAATATGTTTTACGGCATCAATACGGAAACCATTTACTTGCGTAGTATCAAGATACCATTCACCCCAACGAGTTACTTCGTCTCTGACTTCCTGGTGTTGAAAGTCCAAATCACATCCCATCAGGTAAGCAAAGTTACCTTTTTCTAAAGCGACATAATCATCAAATCTTTTACCATCTAGTAAATAGATAGTATTTTGCTCTTTAGAATAATCATCGTAATCAACGCCATCAAAATGCCACCAATGCCACTGAAACTCAGAATGTTTACCTTGACGACCGGAAAAGTTAAAATGGGTATAAGCATTGATATCTCGTTGCCAACCTTTGGGATTAAGCCGATCATCTTGGGAGAATGGTGTAGCCTTAGCTACTTCTTTAACATCCCCTCCCATTCTGTGGTTGAGGACAGCATCCGCATAGACTTGCAAACCATATCTTTGAACTGCTTGAATAGCATCTAGGTATTGTTGGCGATCGCCATATTTGGTGCGAATTGTACCTTTTTGCTCAAATTCCCCCAAGTCGTACATATCATATACGCCATATCCCACATCATAACCACCTGCCATTCCTTTATAAGCTGGTGGTAGCCACAAAGCCGTAAAACCTGCATGAGCTAATTCTTGAGCTTTGTTTTTTAGATCATTCCACAGGATTAAATCGGGGTCGATATACCAGTGGAAATATTGCATCATTGTGCCGTTGATTTGGGACATTTAGCTGATTTCCTCAAATTGTTCACAAAATAATGGCGAAATATGAAAAGCTCATCCATTAGACATCTCCGGTAATTAAATGTGCGTGGTTTGAAACCCTTGTAGAGACGTTCCGGCGGAACGTCTCTACCATATTTCCGGAGAGGTCTATTAAGTGTTTTAGATAGCCTGAGCTTTTTGATTCCTCCAATAGTTACTTGCTGTTTTACGGGAAATCACTGTGTTTTTTAGGAAAATTTTAGGATAATTAAAATTATTCGTGTTTTTGTCTTGTTTGCCAAGAGACATAGAAAAACAAAATAGCCAGCAAAATATAACCCACAGCCCAACTACTACCTGTTCCCCAACCCAGATTAACAACCGTATCTGCGATCGTCCATTGATAACTGTGCATTAAACCTACCCAAGATAATGCAGCCCCTCCCAAAGACCAATAGGCAGCTTGGCGAAAATCTCGTTCAATAATAAAAACAGTGATAGCCGCTAAAATCATCGCCGAAAAAATAAACCCCTGTTCTAAAGCAAAAGCGCCATCAATAAAGGTGTCACTTAATTTAAATTGCTCAATTAAAGCTGGTGTAAATGGCTGATCTGGAGTACCTAAACCCGCCGCCCGCAAGGCATTTTTAGCTATTAACGCCCCCCACCCCGCAATCCCAGGTAACAAGCCCACAACCACCGCTGGCGCGTGGTGAGAAGGTGTAGCTGTGAAGCTTTGAGCGACAATCACAATCCCAATCCAGAGGACAATTGCCATACCTGCTTCAATGGGGACAAAATAGGCAAACATGGCGACAGTGCCACTTAAACACAGGATGCCCATAATGACACCGTTGGCGATAGAATAACCCACCCTTGCGCCTAAAGCCTTCCATCCAGGATGACCGATATATATAGTTGTGGGGAAACAAGAACCAAAAACCGCAGCCACAATAGTACCAATACCGTTAGCAGCTAAAGATGGTACAGCAGGAAAAAAATCTCCCGCAGCTTCCGCACTTTCTAAATTTTGAATACTACCAACAAGGTTAAATAATCCCATTGGTAAGATGATGCTCAGGTATTCTACTAAAACGGTGCGACTTTCCCAAAGTTGTCCTAAATATAAACTGGGGAAATAAAAACCAATGGGTGCAACAGCCACAGTAAATTTAGCATTATCCCAACCCACTAAACCTGTTCCCCAAGCTAGGGTAATTCCTAACAATACAGCTAATAAACCTCCTGGTATGGGAAAACGCACTTTACCAAAATAGGTAACGAGGATGACACCAAGGGGAACTAAACCGACGACAGGGTTAGCAAAGGTGCGAAATAAAAAGCCAATAGCAATAAAGGTGATAGCGATACCACTGAGGGTTGAAAGCATAGCTGCACGGGGAGCAATGCGACGTAATGGGTTAACGATAAAAGCGCCTAAAAGTTCAATTAAACCTGAGCCTAAACAAGCTACTATCCCTGCTTGCCAAGCTAGTTCCGATGCTTGTTCAGGAGATACACCTTTGGCTAGTGCTGCTAACCTCACAGGTAACATGACTAAGAAAATATAGGCAAACAGACTAATGGTGTTGATACCATAGGGAAGGGCAGTAATATCATCACGTTGTTCTTTTGTGCCTTGTTCTTTTGCTAACCAAGCATAATAAAAGTTACCGATAATTAAACTAAAAGCGACACCGGGAAAAATGCGTCCATAGACGAGGGAAGGTGGGAAACCTAATACACCTTGGCACAAACTGACAATTAATAATATTTGAATAAAGTTATCAAGTACGAGTCCAAATAAACCATCTATATCTCTGCGAACAAACCAACTTGGGGTTTTTGGTGTTGGAGTTTCCATGTTTTGTGAATATTGCTGTTTCTGGGTTTCAGAATACCAGGAAATGGATGTTGTCTGAATCAGGATATCCAGGATTAAAGGATGAACAGGATGAAAACAGGGATTTTATCGTCAATTACCCATTACCAGGCGTAACGAGATAACTCGTAACTTGAGTTAATACTCTATTAATGCTGGTAAAATAGAAATAAAGAAAGTGTGAACACACAATAAATTAAATTTTCTAGGAATAGTAATATGTATCAAACTGATCCGCCTCGTTCTCCCCAAGAAGTGTTACCAACGATGTATGATCTCAAAAGTGAAGATCCAGAGGAAAAAGGTTTGCCTGATCAATTTCATTTATTGCAACCACGTTTATTAGACGAAACTTTTAATTCTCCCACCTACCCTAGCAACAAAATCTTTACTGCTAGTGATATGAGTTTATATTATGACCCCAATCATCCAACATGGTATAAAAGACCAGACTGGTTTGTATCTGTGGGAGTTTCTCCTCTATATAAAAATGGTGATTTACGTTTAAGTTATGTAATTTGGCAAGAAGGAATTACTCCTTTTGTGATAGTTGAGTTGCTATCACCAGGAACAGAAAAGGAAGATTTAGGACAGACTTTACCAGATGCAGAAAAACCACCAACAAAGTGGGAAGTTTATGAACAGATTTTAAGGATTCCCTATTATGCTATTTTTGACCGTTATAAATATGAATTTAGAATGTTTAAATTAGATGGTGGACGTTATGCCGAAATCAATTTATCAGATTCTCGTTTTTGGATACCAGAAATAGAATTAGGTTTGGGTGTTTGGGAGGGAAATTATCATAATATTCAGCAGCCTTGGTTAAGGTGGTATGATGTTTCTGGTAATTGGGTTTTGACTCCGACGGAACAGGAAAAAAGACAGAAGGAAAGGTTGATAGAACAGTTAAGAAAGCTGGGTGTTGAGCCTGATATTTAATTTGTCTGAATCAGGATGTCCAGGATTTAAGGCTTTTCAGGATTCAATAAAGTCATCATCTCAATTATCCTATTATCTATCAGACAAGTGGTAGCATCTGGGTAATTACAATTTCTAAATCAGGAAAATGTAAAGGAGATATTTTTTGATGTTCTGTGATAATTTCTTGATTTTGATAACCTTCTGTTGTGGGATTTCTAAATACAATTAATTCACGTTTGACTACATCTAACACCCAATAATCTTTAATTCCTGCTTGAGAATAAGCTTTAGCTTTGATTTCTGTATCTAGTTTTAAACTACTATCTGCAACTTCGATAATTAAATAAATTTCTGCTGGGGTAGGATGATGATCTGCATAGTCTAGCGGATCTATTTTCACCACAGCAATATCTGGTTCTGGTTCAGACCTTTCATTTAATTTTACAGGGTCTTGAATAGCTATCCAAGCTTGATTTTCTAAACGATTTTGTAATAATTTATTTGTTCTTCCCATTGCTGAACGGTGAGAAATTCCTTTAGCAACTATGCAAATTATTTTCCCTTCTAATAATTCTACTCGTTCACCTGGATCAAATATTCCTGCTTCAGCCATTCTGTGGTATTCATCAACAGTCCACAGCCGCAATTGTAAGGGTGATTCTGTGGTTTGCATAGTTAATTGAGGTAAATATTTATCCTCTATTATATGATATTTTATTTGTCTGAATCAGGATGTCCAAGATTTCAGGATTTTCAGGATTTAATAAAGTTATCATCTCAATGATTTTATGATTTAGAATATGTCATTAACTCTTCACTTGGGAATTAGGCATATAACCGAATAAAAACTTAAAGCAGTATCGGAATTTGTAACCATCTTCGGTAAAATTTTGTATAATGCAAATATTGATACCTTACTCATGGAAATTTTTCTATATGCCTACTTGCTATGTGTGTGATTGTGAAATTACAGAAAACAACACTTACGAAGAACACATAATTCTTAATGCACTGGGTGGTAAGCTCGTTTCTCCTTCGATTATTTGTGCAACTTGCGCTAAAAATTTTGATTCCATAGACACCTCATTATCAAATCAATTAAATTTTGCTGGATTATTTCTTGATATAAAAAGGGATAGAGGGAAAAACCCAAATATAAAAGTAAAACAGGATATAACAGGGAAAGAGTTTTTGTTGAAAGCAGGAGGTAAACCTTTCACAGTCCGGCCAATTATAGATAATCAACAAGATGGGCGTATTTTTATTAAAGCTAAAGATGAAAATGAAATGCGAACAGTTCTTAACGGTCTGAAGAGAAAAAATCCCTGGATTCAAGACATAGATATAGAAGGGATTATCAATAAAGCTAATAGAGGTCAAGAATATTTAGATCAGCCATTTACCATCAATATACAACTAGATAATACAACTTTCCGAGCTATATGTAAAATGATAACAAGTTTCTATATGCAGAATGGTGGTAATAGGCAAAATATCTTACATCTTCTACCTTATATCTTAGGTGAGAGTCAAGTAAATTCCGTTTTTCACTATTATCCTGATAGAACACTTACAAGTACCAATGATAGTTTTCAAATATTACATCAACTCTTTATCCAAGGAAATTCCACAGAAAAAATAATTTATGGATACGTTGAGTTATTTAGTACCTTTAAGTTTTTAGTTATAATATCCGATGATTATAACGGTAATGATTTTTATAAAGCGTATTCTTTTGATGTTATCAATCGAGTTCAAATAGAACCAGATATAAATCTTAATCTATGCAAAGATAGTATTCTAGAAATTAAAGAATCTCAGCAAGAAAATATTAATAAATTCCAAGAAGCATTGAATGAATTTAAATTTTTCATATATCAAAAGCAAAGTGAACAGCATATCAGTGATATAGTTCAAGAAAGTATTGATGATTTATTTACAGACATTCAAGAAAGTGCAATTCCTAGTCAAGATAGGGTTAGAGAGGACTTTACCACGTAGGGGATTAAATAATTCTTCTGCTGAACTTTTTATACTAATATTTTCTGGTGTTTTAGTTTCTATAAAAGTGATTAAAACTTGGCTTTTCAAAATATTTTCAGGAATTTCAGCTAACTCAACTTTTCCATTGCGGTAGATTCACTTAACAGTTTTTAGCATAGTTAATTATCTCCTTTACTTTTAAACGCATTCTCTCTTGATGTATTTAATTAGTGATAACATATTATAACACATTAATTTATCATCCTCATTTTCAGATCAATATTAACAACCCTATGAGCTATGACAACGTTTGTAAACTACTTGCAGAAAAATATCCCTTTGATTTTGCTAAATGGTTACTTCCCCAAGAACCAAAAACAATTAAAGTCTTAAAAACCGAATTGAGTATAGAACCAATTCGCGCTGATTTTGTCACCTTTTTACAAACAGAAAATCGGATTTTACATATTGAATTTCAAACCAAACCACAATCTAAACCTCCCATTCCTTTTAGAGAGTTAGACTATTCAGTGCGATTAATCCGTACATATCAAGTTCCTGTTACTCAAGTCGTGATTTTCTTACAAGAAACAGATGATCCAATTGTTTTTACTGAAGAATATGTTAACGAAACAACACGACACCGTTACCGTGTAATCAGAATGTGGGAAGAAGAGCCAGAGTTATTTTTGCATAATCTGGCATTATTACCATTAGCACCATTAACCCGGACAAATTCACCCCAAGGTTTATTATCCCAAATTGCCAATAATGTTGCTAAAATTGCAGATAGGGAGACTAAGCAGGATATTGCAGCTTACACAGAGATTTTAGCAGGTTTGCGGTTTGAAAAAGATTTTATTCGTCAGTTATTGAGTGAGGATATTATGCAAGAATCAGTAATTTATCAGGATATTTTGCAGAAGGGAGAAGGAAAAGGAGAACAAAAAGAGGCAGTTAAATTTTGTCTACGGTTACTTAATCAAAGGTTTGGAAAACTTGATTCCGAAATAGTGGAAAGAGTTAAAATCCTACCTGTGGAACAGTTAGAAAATTTAGGTGCAGCGTTGTTTAATATCTCTGAAGTTGCGGATTTAGTAGATTGGTTAAACCAAGAAAAACATCAGTAATAGTGATTTTTGGGTTGGGTTTTATCAACCTAAATCAAACTATTATGCGTTAAGCTGCGTTTCCTTTAACTTTTTATTATTAATATTTTGCATAGTCAGTTATAAGTCCCGTTAAGTGACTACTGACTATTAACTATTTATCCAGATCCCCGACTTCTTTATTTATTCTGTCAATAAATTATCAATTGATCTCAGAAGTCGGGGATCTGATCGTTTTAAAAGTCAACCCCTCTCTTCAATTCCACACCTTGATTAGCGTAATGTTTATGACAATAAACCTCCGAGTGAATACTAGCTAAATCAAAATATGCAGGTTGATTTTGACAACGACCAGTAATAATAACCTCCGTGTCTCTTGGTTTACGCAATAAAGCTTGAACAATCGGATCAACAGGAAGTAATTCTAAATCAACAGTGGGGTTGAGTTCATCGAGAAT
This sequence comes from Anabaena sphaerica FACHB-251, assembly GCF_014696825.1. Classification (NCBI taxonomy): domain Bacteria; kingdom Bacillati; phylum Cyanobacteriota; class Cyanophyceae; order Nostocales; family Nostocaceae; genus Anabaena; species Anabaena sphaerica. Next base: position 42,970 of record NZ_JACJQU010000013.1, read on the forward strand.
GATGGTTTTATAGATACCAGATGCGATCGCTGTTTTGGCAATTTCCCAACCTCTCTCCGCTTCCACATAGTCTAATTCTTGCCGAGAATTACGCCACACAATCGCATCCCTTCCACAGCGTAAATGATCCACCACTTCTGGATAAGACTGCTGCAAAGCGGCGATCGCTGCATCTTCAGTATACCCACTACCACCTTTTAACCACTGCATAATCAATACACGGGTAGAACCAGGATGATTAATCCCCCTACCAATAGCTTGTAAAGCCTTACCCAAAGCACTGGTAGATTTACCTTTACCTGCACCAGTATAAATTTCAATTCCTTCAATTAACAGTTCTGCGGCTGTCGGGTGGTGGTGAGGTTTCATTTCCGAATGCAAATCCGCAATATCTAGTAACTGTTGTGGTGCAGCGCGTCCGGTAGCGATGATTTCCAATTCTTGGGGTTTAGATTTTAAAGTGTTTACCATCTCATCCACCGATAGCAAACCCAAATCTAAAACCGGGTTAATTTCATCTAAAACCACAACTGAGTATAACCCTGATGCGATCGCACCCTTGGCTACATCCCAACCCCGTGCAGCTTCTGTGCTGTCAAACGAGGTAATCTCATCATGTCCAAAAAACTCGGCTCTACCTGTGCGAACCTGATCTATCAGATGCGGAAAACCACGCTGCAAAGCTGCGATCGCTCCATCCTCATCATAATCACGTTCTGGACCTTTCAAAAACCGCAACAGTAAGACACGATTAGAATTGCTCGGTGCATTTATTCCCAACCCAATCGAGCGCAAAACCACCCCTAAAGCAGCTTGGGACTTACCTTTACCCACACCATCATAGACGTGAATTTGACCCGTGAGCCGTTCAGAACGTACTTGCGCTGTGCGAATACCGATGCCATTTCTTGTCATCTTTGGAAAAGCTGTAACGTGGCTGTTTCTTATCTTACCGAACCACTTGGCTAATCAGGCAGGATAATTTTGCCTAACACTTCCGTATGAGAGCTAAATCGATGTATTAATAATATTAATCAAAATATACTGGCGCACTAGGAGCAAAGATGGTAAGAAGAATGAGATAATTTCCACTATTATCCGTATGATCTCAGTTATACTTTCTACAGTTTAGTCGTTCAATATCTAAAATCCTCAAGTCCCATCCTGACAGGGCTGAGTTCAAAAATCTCAAATCCAAAATTTATTGCTGCTTTATGCCTGAAGAATTATCACTACCGAGAATTTTGCCCATTGGTGCAATTTTGTTTGAAACTTTATTTTTACTGATTGCCATTCCCCTAGAAGGCTATATTCTCAATAGATCGCTAAAATTTGATAAAAAAACCAGCATTTTTTATGCCATTTCTATGAACGTTTTTTCCAGCGTCATTGGCTGGAATATATTTTTTCTGATCGAGCCAATATTATCTGTATCATTCAAATCCGAATTAATTGGGTATGTATTTCTTAATACCTTTAGAAACCCTCGAATCCAGAATTCTATAATTCTCATTGGCTTTATGATCTTCTTTGCTACTTTTTTAGTAAAATTTCTATTTTTAAAACTATTAATTATCACCGCATCTGAAGGTGTTAAAAAGCAAGAAACAACCGACATCTCTCAGCATGAGAAAATCCTCACAAATCAAAAGATGAAGTTACAAAATTCCAGCTTAGTTACTACTACTTTAATAGCAAACTCCCTGAGCTATACCGTAATAACTTTAATTTTAGTAATTCGCAATTTCGCTATACAAATTAAGTAATTATATCAAGCACATTCACTTAATTAGCTAGGTAGAAAATGAATTCATCATTGTTTAAAGAAGTAATTCTGCTATTTAAATTTGTTCAAGAGTTATTTTTGGGAGTCCAGAAATTCATCATGCCTCCCAAGGCTTATTCTTGGCAGACGTTTATCTATTTAAGTATTTTTTCTTTGGTATGTTCATATTTTGCCACAGGACCCATCAAAGATATAATCGCCTTAACAGGTTGGGGATTTTTAATTGCGGGTACTGCTTGGTATACCACCGATGATCCTTTAAGAGTTCCTGGAACCTTTATGCCAGTAGGTGCTTTATTAACTGGGTTTTTAGTCAGTGTATTTGCTTTTGGACATCAGGAGAATGTAGTCACACCTAGAACTATAGTTCTCTGGCCGACAATTGCGGCAATCATTACAGCAATACCGGAATTTTTCGCAGGCACAGGTACATCAACAAAAGCTACCATTCCCAAGTTAGAAGCACGCCAAAAAATCATTATTTTGCTGGCTTGGTCTATGTTGATAAGTTGCTGGATTCAGTTTTACTTTGTCATAGATAAATGGTTAAAAGAATATCCCAGTCTGTCCGCAGATAATTTTCAGCGCAGCACTTTTGTAATTAGGTTAGAACCAAAAGCTAAAAGACCAGAAAACGGTAATATTATTTTAAATAAAATCGAACCACTAATAGAAGAACAAATAGCTAACCGAGCTTGGTCAGAAGTAGAACGATGGTTGCTAGAAGCTAACCAGCAAGTTGGAAATTTAGGTAAAAGTATGATTAATAAAAACCTGAGTAAATATGAAGAAAAGGGACTATGGAGAATTGAACCGCGTGTAGTCAATATCAAATCGGGTTATAGATTAGATATCCTGAGTATTTGGCAAGGACCAAGCACAAATCCCCGTGGATTTTATCTGCAAAAATCTTGTCTTATTCAACCAGTTGCAGCAGTTAAAAATCCAGAAAATAAAAACGCAGTTGCAGAAATTCAATGCGATCGCAACAGCAAATTTTTTCTTGGTTCACCGCCACCACAACAGTAGATTCAGTTAACATTTATCCATTACCCATTACCAAACAATATGAATGCAGTCAGAACTTTTGTAATGGCAAAAAACGTATTTCAGGAAGTGATACGCGATCGCATCCTGTACATCATCGGGTTTTATGCAATTATCCTCGCCGTTGCTAACCGCGCAATTTTTGAATTTGCAGCTACGACTCAAGATAAAATCTTTTTAGACTTTGGTTTGGCAGTAATGAATGTTATCGGTTTAATAGTTGCTATTTTTATAGGTACAGGACTAGTTAACAAAGAAATCGAAAAGCGCACCATTCTCATGTTAATTGCTAAACCTATAAGTCGTAGTGAATTTATTACCAGTAAATACTTAGGATTATCCAGTGTGCTGGCTGTAATCATAGCGGCCATGACAGCCATTTATCTGGTATTTTTGCAACTTGGTAAAATTTCCTATCCAATATCCAGTATTCTCATTGCTGTATTCTTCTTATTTTTGCAATTGACCTTAATTACTGCTGTAGCTGTTACATTAGGAGTTTTTACCAGTTCCCTCATAGCCACAGCTTTAACATTTGCCGTCTATTTAATGGGGAATATTACAAAAGATTTAGTGGCATTAGGCCGCCTCAGTCAAAACCCTGGTGTAGAACGCATGACACAAGGTTTATATCTCATACTCCCAGATTTATCTCGGCTAGATTTAAAAAATGATGCCGTTTATGGACTGCAAGCAATACCAGACACCATGACCCTGATAGGTCATGCAGGTTATGGCTTACTTTACAGTTTTATGCTGTTAGCAATAGCTATTTTCATCTTCTTAAAAAAAGAGTTTTAACATCAGGAGTCAGTAGTCAGGAGTCAGAAGTTTATTTAATTTGACTTTTGACTTTTGACTTTTGACCTGATACCTCACCATCTCCCAATTACTCTTCTCCCCAAGTTCTTAACTGCAAATAAACTAATAGCAAAGTCACCGCTAACAAAACCGTAGCTACTGCGGCAGCGTAACCAAAATCAAATTGAGCAAAAGCTTCTTGATAAGTGTAATAAACCAGCAAATTAGTAGAATTCAACGGACCGCCACCTGTAATCACATAAACAGGTTCAAAACTCCGTAATGTAAAAATTGCCGTGGTGACAGTAGCAAAGATTAAAGTTGGCCGCAGTCCAGGTAAGGTAATATGCCAAAATTGTTGCCAACCATTTGCCCCATCCAGTTCTGCTGCTTCATAGCGACTGGGAGGAATGGTTTGCAACCCAGCCAAAAACACCACCATATTGAAACCGAGTTGTTTCCAAATACTAAATAAAATTATTACTGGCATTGCCCAAAAAGTATCTCCTAACCAAGATATTGGCGCAACACCAAAAAAATCCAACAGTCCATTGACAGGACCAGTATTTTGAAACAACCAGCGAAATCCTAAACCAGCAGCCACAAGAGAGATAATGGAAGGGAGAAAGTAGGCACTTCGCAAAAGACCCCGCAAAGCTAGGGAACGGTCTAACAACACTGCTAATCCCAACGGCACCACCAAACTGGGAACAAGACTACCAAGGGTAAAATAAGCTGTGTTAAAAATCACTTGCCAAAAATCCGAGTTTAGTAACAAACGCCAGTAGTTTTTAAAGCCTACCAAATAAGTCCCCGTTGAAGTAAAACTACCAGCCGTGAAACTAAGATAAAACAAATAGACAATTGGCCAAATTATAAATAAGCCTAACAAAATGAGTGCTGGTGTGAGAAACACCCAGGCAGCTACTGTATCATTATCTAGTAGTTGCATGAGAGGAAAGCGGGATGGTTTCATGATAATCTTAGTCATTTATAGGATATTCATAATTTTATGAGTCAATATTACTCGATTGATGCAGAATCTAGTCTAATTTCTCCCGACATTACTAGTCATAACTTACAACCAATCAAGCCTTTGAAACTGGGAGTGATGGCTTCTGGTAATGGCAGCAATTTTGAGGTAGTTGCCCAAGCTATTCAAGAAGGGAAACTCAACGCCCAAATTCAAGTTTTAATTTACAATAACCCCTCAGCAAAGGCAGCCGTTAGGGCAACAAATCGAGGTGTAGACGCTGTGTTTTTAAATCACCGTGACTACAAAAAACGCGAAGATTTGGACAGAGAAATTGTCAAAACTTTGCGGCAATATGATGTAGAATTTGTGATTATGGCAGGCTGGATGCGTCTAGTAACACAAGAATTAATTGATGCTTTTCCTAATAAAATTATTAATATCCATCCCAGCTTATTGCCTAGTTTTAAAGGTGTGCGGGCTGTTGAACAAGCTTTAGAAGCAGGAGTAAAAATAACTGGTTGTACTGTACATCTCCTCTGTTTAGAAATGGACAGTGGACCGATTTTAATGCAAGCCGCAGTACCAGTATTACCAGATGATACAGCGGAAACACTACACGCTAGAATTCAAATTCAGGAACATCGTATTTTACCATTAGCGATAGCTGCGCTGGCCGAAGGCAACGCTTCACTCGCCGAAGGCATAGCTGATTGATTTTTCCCAGTCCCCAGTCCCCAGTTCCCAGTCCCTAGTCACCTGTATAAATGCTACAATCCTCAGTTAGAAATTTAGGATATATCAATGCCAATTTTAACTAGCCCAATCAAATTTGGTACAGATGGCTGGCGGGGGGTAATTGGCGAGGAATTTACCTTTGAACGCCTAGCCATAGTAGCCCCAGTGGCAGCCCAAGTATTATATGATACTTACTATTCTACAGTGGGTAGCCGTACCATTATTGTCGGTTATGATCGCCGATTTATGGCGGAGGAATTTGCCCGTGTCGTCGCTGATGCTGTCACCGCTGTTGGTTTCGATGTGCTGTTTAGCGAAACTTATGCCCCAACCCCGGCTTTTAGCTGGGCTGCAAAAGACCTCAACGCTTTAGGTGCGTTAGTCATCACTGCCAGTCATAATCCAGGATCATATTTAGGCTTAAAAGTCAAGAGTGCTTTTGGCGGTTCTGTACCACCAGAAGTTACCCAAGAAATAGAAGCACTATTAACAGAGAAAGTACCAACCGCAGCTACTCCAGGAAAAGAAGAAACATTTGATCCTTGGCCTAGTTATTGTCAAGCTTTAGAAAAGAAAGTTGATATTGGCAAAATTCGGCAAGCAATATCATCAAGCAAATTAACATTATTTGCAGATGTTATGCACGGTGCAGCGGCTAGTGGTTTGGGTAGACTATTAGGCGAAAAAGTCAAAGAAATCAACAGCAACCGTGATCCTTTATTTGAAGGTGGTGCGCCAGAACCGTTACCAAAATACCTCTCCCGGCTATTTGCAGAAATCAAAACTCATGGGGAAAGTAATAACTCAGGTTTAACGGTAGGTTTAGTATTTGATGGAGATTGCGATCGCATTGCCGCAGTAGACAAAGACGCTAATTTCCTCAGTTCCCAAATATTAATCCCCATCTTAATTGACCACCTCACCCGCAGACGCAACTTTACAGGGGAAATTGTCAAAACAGTTAGCGGTTCTGATATAATTCCCCTGGTCGCTAAATTACTCAACTTGTCTGTATTTGAAACCGCAGTTGGTTATAAATACATTGCAGATAGAATGTTAGCCGCAGAAGTATTACTAGGTGGTGAAGAATCTGGTGGTATTGGTTATGGTAGCCACATTCCCGAACGAGATGCCCTACTATCAGCATTGTATGTATTAGAAGCAGTTGTAGAATCAGGGTTGGATTTAGGTGAGTATTATCGCCAATTACAACAACAAACTAATTTTACCTCAGCCTATGATCGCATAGATTTACCTTTAGCGAGTATGGAAGTCAGAGGCAAGTTATTACAACAATTACAAACCCAACCTTTAACAGAAATTGCTGGTAAAAAAGTAATTGATTGCAATACAATTGATGGTTATAAATTCCGTCTGGCTGATCAAAGTTGGTTAATGATTCGTTTTAGTGGTACTGAACCAGTTTTACGCCTTTATTGTGAAGCACCCACAATAGAACAGGTTCATCAAACCCTAGCTTGGGCAAAAAATTGGGCTGAGTCTAATTAATAGGTAATGGGTAATTGGTAATGGGTAATTGGTAATTGGGTTATTCATCTTCCCTGTTCCCTGTTCCCTGTTCCCTGTTCCCTGTTCCCTGTTCCCTGTCACCTGTCACCTGTCACCTGTCACCTAATTTTAATGAAATTACTCGTAGTAGCTACAGGAAATCCCGGTAAATTGCGGGAAATGCAAGCTTATTTAACTAATTCTGGTTGGGAATTAACCCTTAAACCCGCAGATTTAGATGTTGATGAAACTGGAGAAACTTTTGAAGCCAATGCTTGTTTAAAAGCTTCTGAAGTTGCCAAAGCTACAGGAAATTGGGCGATCGCAGATGATTCTGGTTTAGCTGTAGATGCGCTAAATGCTGCGCCTGGTGTATATTCTGCCCGTTATGGCAACACTGATGCAGACCGGATTTCTCGGTTATTACGGGAATTAGGAACTACAAAAAACCGCCAAGCACAGTTTGTTTGTGCGGTAGCAGTTGCAAATCCTGCGGGGGAAATAGTTTTGCAATCTGAGGGTATTTGTAAGGGTGAAATTCTCTATGAAACCCGTGGTGATGGTGGTTTTGGTTATGATCCGATTTTTTATGTCCCAGAAAAGCAGTTGACTTTTGCCGAAATGTCACCGGAGTTGAAAAAGTCAATTAGTCATCGGGGTAATGCTTTGAAAAAGTTAGTTCCGCAGTTGGTGGAAATGGTAGGGTAAGGATTTTTTGGGGTTATTCGTTTTTTTTTGAGAGAATGATTTGAACAAACCACGAAGACACGAAGGAAGCGAAGGAAGAGAAGGAGAGGTTTGCTATTTTATGGTTTTGTTTTGGTAGTCTCATCAATACGTCGGCAAAAAAGAGATGCCATAAATAAATATTCATAAGCCTTTCTTGCTTCTTTTTGTTTTCCATGAGTATGTGCAAGTACGTTACGCACTCCTCTTACAAATCCCTGTAGCATCATCATAAAACTAACCTGTTCGTTAAGCAAAGTGATTACTTAGTAGTAACATTAGATCCTTTTTGCTAGTAGCTGCTTCTAATATCTCAAGCCTTTTGTATATTTGTCTAGCAAAAGCTTGAAACTCTTTTACTCTCTCACCTAAAGCAAATTGTTCCGTCCTTTTATCTCGATATTTTGGATAATTTTCTGACGGAGACATATCTTAAACAATGGTAGATGTAATGTGTTACGTAACTTATAACTTTTTTAGTTTAGCACAATCAAACAATAGAAGGCGTTGCTGATTTCAAAGACAAAGTAAAATCTTGAAAATACTTCATCTTCTCACTCAACAACGCCCCATTTCTAAATCTTCAATACTTACACAGCTTCGGTATTCTTTTCTCCAGTCCGAATCCGTATGACTTGCTCAACAGGAGAGATAAAAATCTTACCATCACCGATTTCACCAGTACGGGCAGCTGAGATAATTTTATCAACCACCATATCCACCTGGGAATCTTCAACCACGATTTCCAGCTTCAGTTTTTGCAGGAACTCAACCGTATATTCCGAACCCCGATAGCGTTCAGTTTGACCTTTTTGCCGTCCAAAACCCCGGACTTCAGAAATTGTCATGCCCACAATTCCCGCATTAACCAAGGCAATTTTTACCTCATCCAGCTTAAATGGGCGGATAATAGCTTCTACTTTTCTCATTTTTTTGATTCCTGACTTCTAAGAGCGTCGTTTATATATCTAACCAGATTCGTTGTCTAAAGCTGTAAATATAGCTTTACATATTTAATTTGAGTATTAGTATGTATTTCACGTCACCTCTGTTCTTGCTCCTGAAGGAGCGATCGCCAATCTGCGATCGCCTGATCTGTCCACAGCCAATTTTGAGCTAATTTATCTACCGTAAACTTCACAGGTTCATTCTGAATCACCATTTGACGCAGTTTAATTGCTTCTTTAATATATTGTCCCTGTTTATCAGTAGGTTGATTATTTGCAGATTTATATAAACCCAAGGCTAATCCCGCATAAGCAGTTAAAGCCTCTGATGGCATGATATTATTGGCATATTCCACGGCTGTAGAGGTTGTATTCTGTTGTTTCAGAGATAAATTCACAGCCTTAAACCACGAATCATTAGCCCGATTCAGATTTCCTTCTGCATAGTAGGCAAATCCCAAAGCATTGTTATACAAGATAGAATTCGGCTGATCCCGCACCGCAATTTCCCAGTAACGACGGGCATCATCCATACTGTATTTTTTATCTCTTGTTTGGGCAAATTGCCAAGCCAATCGTCCTCGCAAAAAATTGACAGATGGATCTTCGCTTTGCTTGGCAGGAACAAGAGCTAAAGCCGTTTCTACCGATTGTAAAGCGCCACGATTGAGTAATTCTTCCACTGTCTCTAGCCCAGCCTGTAAATTTCCTTGACTCAATTTCTCTATAGCTGTAGCAGTGACAATACCTGTTGATGATGTTTTTAAGTCAATAGGAGCTTGTTTGCTGTTAGTAACAGTATGCGTAGGAATGGTGGGGATTTCCGAAACTACAGACTTGCGATGATTCGACCACCAAGTTAAACCAATTATGGCAGCTAACGCACTTGCACCCAAAATGCCTAACATTGGCCATAACCGACGACGGTGACGTGATTGGTTAAGTGGTGGTAATGGTAGCTGTTGGGAAATTACCCGATTACCTTCAATATTTGGCTCATGGGGCGTTGTTGGAGTTGGTCTATCTCCCCAAAAATCAAATTCCTCTTCCACTGCTGAAGGCTGCTTTTCCTGAAGATGATTTTCCGTGATTGGTGACTCTAGTTCCGCCTTCATGGGCGTTTCTTCAGTTGGGACTTGTGGATTACCTAGCTGACGAAATAAATCAGCCACAATCGCCGAATCCTCATCATAACCGGGGTGATCATACTCAATTTCATCCAAGAGATCCCCCCAAGTATCATCTCCTAGCCAATCTAACTCAGAATGCTCTCTTGCTAACCCAGAGGGCATCATCTCTTCAAGAGTTAAAGGTATTTCCAAATCATCTGTCGCAGCAGCATACATCGCATTAGCAGATGTTCCCACAGGTGACTGATATTCGTTGAGCAACTCTGAACTGGCAGATAAACCCAGTTGCGGTCTGAGAAAACCTTCAAATTCTCGATGCAGATACAACATCGGTAACGCCCAGTACATCTGGTGAGAACCATAGGCAGAAATTAAGCCCTGACGCACCCGACTCACACACAGATCTAGGGGATAGCCCTGGCTTAAGTTGCGGTAAAACAATTGTGTCAGGGTCAGCGCCACTTCATCAGGAATTCGTTCTGACATCGCCAAAACGCTGCTAATGCCCCTTTTCACCAAACTTTCCGTTAGGTTCCTTTCTCCTGTATCCCCAGAGCCATCAGACTTAGCTCTATATGCTCCCAAACAGGAGTTAAACACTGCCATTTGGATATTATTATTGACTAGCAACCCAGCTAAATCATCACCGCTGAGGGTTTCTGTTAACCCAGTTCTTCTACTAACGAGATAAATTTCCCCTCCATTAGCTCCCACATTACTATGACCGGAGTAGTGGAGAACATGATATCGTCCCTGTTCTAAAGCTTGGGTCAACTCTTCTCTTCCTGGTTGATCCAGGACAGTTAATTCAATTTCTGGGAGGTAATTGCCATTTTCCCCAGATCGGGGGATCTGCCGATGCAGTTCTGCTTGTAGGTTGATTGCTTCTTGTTTGAGCAAATCCAGACGGACTTGATCTGTGGGAGAAGAAATCACCATTAACACTTTAACCCCGCTTTCTTCCTGTGGTGTGGGCAGGTTGCGTGTTGGCAATCTTGATGTGGAAGGAATTCCACTTTGGTAGCGGGAAAAAGCGATATAAGGACCTGTGGCCAGAGGGCGATCGCCTGCGTGCATCACTTCCCAAGGCAACCGCGCTAACCTAGTATCTTTGAGTCCCAAACGCAAGCGCAGTACCTGTTGTTGATTCTGGGCAATACCTTGGGCCGTAATCCAACTATCTCTGAGAGTGCCTTGAAACAGTGCATTGTATAATTGTTGACCCAGTGCCACTAAGTTAACAGAGTTCCTGGCAATCGCATCCCCCTGTAGCACCAATTGTAAAGGGTCATTCATCAAATGTCCTGCTGCTGCTAACCACTCAGCTACAGGCCAACTCACCAGTTCTTCTGCCAATGGCACCCCAGGTGCGACTTGTTCCGTCCGCACCAAGTAGTCATTCTGCCCTACTGGGGTTACGGAAATATGAAATTCCTGGGTCACAACTTCTCCTGTTTGCCTCCTAAAATCCGGGTTCCACCGTAAAAGTTTCTAGTTTTTTTTGCTCTAGCTGATACTTTAGAAGCATCTTGCTGAGGAATGTTTCTGATTTCGCGTTGTTTCGCCTTTTAGTGCTGGTACAACTTTATCCGGATTGGATTACTTCCGACTAGAAAACTTTATTGGTAGATGCACCTTGATCTTCAACTCCCCTGGTAGGTTAACACCTGCTGGGGGTTTTCTTTTTAATTTTGGCAAAAAAAGCAATGTTTGACCCAAGATTTTCTGCTCAACCGATAGAAAATTAAAACCTGATAACTAACTCCCCTAACCAGCTACTATCCATAGGAATTTTTTCGGTAAGTGACAGCGACTTACATTTAGTTGAATTTATCCGGAGCATAGTACATTAACTAGGAACGTTTAAATGGTAGATGCACCCTGATAATTAATTCCCCCTAGTTGGCTAACACCACTGGGGTTTTTTATTGGGTTGATAAATATCAATCATGGAAAAACAACCCAATTTTTCCGGAAATAACATTCAATTCATGAACATTTAATCAGTAGATGCACCCTGATAACTAATCTCCCCTGGTTGGCTAACACCGACTGGGGGTTTTTTATTGGGTTGGCAAATATCAATCATGGAAAAACAACCCAATTTTTCCGGAAATAACATTCAATTCATGAACATTTAATTAGTAGATGCACCCTGATAACTAATCTCCCCTGGTTGGCTAACACCGACTGGGGGTTTTTTTGGCTTACAAACAACAATAATAATGATCCACCTTAATTTATCCGGAGTATGGCATGAAAACCAAGAAGATCCAAATTAGTAGATGCACCCTGATAACTAATCTCCCCTAGCTGGCTAACACCGACTGGGGGTTTTTTATTAAGAAATAAAAACAAACTTCCAGGAAGGGATTTATCCGGAGGATTGTGTCGCACCTGAGAACATTGAATTGGTAGATGCACCCTGATAACTAATCTCCCCTAGCTGGCTAACACTGACTGGGGGTTTTTTATTAAGAAATAAAAACAAACTTCCAGGAAGGGATTTATCCGGAGGATTGTGTCGCACCTGAGAACATTGAATTGGTAGATGCACCCTGATAACTAATCTCCCCTAGTTGGCTAACACCCGCTGGGGGTTTTTTGTAGACAAGAGCAAGTCTGCTGCCAGTGCTGTTCTCCTCTTGTTGCCACTAGGTGTTGGCTCCCAGTTTACTCCTGTTTTCTGCCAAATGCCAAGCCTAATTTCGGAATTGCTTTGATTTTATTTTGAGCCAAAGCCCAAGTTCAGAATGATTACAGCGATATATAATAGGACTCTTAATAATTTTTCTATAATTAACGCCTGTGTGAGTCTGGTCTTTCTGTTAACATTTTATGACATATAAGAGAAAATTTTTCTATACATTATTGAGAATTTATTAGAAACAGATGAGTTTAGCAGTGATTAAGTTCTCTTCTGAAGATTGCGGTATATGCCACAAGATGTCTTTTTATGACAAAAAAGTGGCTGAGGAACTGGGTTTGCAATTTATTGATGTCAAAATGCAGGATACGGCGACTTATCGTCAATATCGCCAGATTTTGCTCCATCAGTACCCTGATAAATCCCAAATGGGATGGCCTACCTATATTATATGCGATTCTCCCGAAGGAGAATTTAAGATTGTCGGTGAGGTCAAAGGTGGACATCCCAAAGGAGAATTTAGAACTCGTATCCAAGAGGTTCTAGATTCAGTTGCTAGTCAGAACTAATCACTTCAAAGGATTTTACTTCTAAAACAGGACCAATCATTGCGGTTGTCATTATGTCATCGCGTACCTTTCCTGTAACTTTAGCTGTTTGTCCTGATTGAAGCAAGTTTTTGTCAGCACTTTTAGGAATTTCGTAGGTAACTCCATCGTCTGTGACGAAAGCCCAAGCGCCAAGTCCAATATTTCGGCGTTCTATTTTGCCTGTAACTGTAATGCTCATAAGGGAATAGGGAATAGGGAATAGGGAATAGGGAATAGGAGGCAAAAGGCAAAAGGCAAAAGTGGGTTAATTTTTCACTGTCACCTGTCACTCCTTCGGGGTTCGGCAGTTCCTCCTGGGGGAAACCCCCAAGACGGGACTGCCTCACCTGTCACCTGTCACCTATTCCTAAGCTGGTTGTTCGTCGTTTTTCAATGCTAAACGTGCTAGTCCATAACACAGTAGGGCATTGATGATGAGGAAGATCCGGGCTAAGTTACCATCTCCCAAGCCCCAAAGGTTGGGATCGTAAATAGCACTGACTGTTAAAAAAGCGGTCATACCTAAAGTAGAACCAATGGCAAACCATTTCCAACTGGAATGTCCTAACAGCAATGCTATTAAAATAATGGGAATTAACACACTGGCAAAGAGGGGATTTAAAGCACCTGTTCCCTGTATACTGTTGCCTAGTTCGGGTATGGAACTGCCCAAAACCCGGAATGGCCACTGGGGAAGGTCAAAGATGTAAATTCCTTTGAGGAAGAATAAACCAGAACTGCCAAATATTAAGCCACTGGATAAAGACCAACTCCAAGCGAAGGGGAAGTAAACCCGTAAAAACCAAGCGAGGAGATAGGAACCGACTACCATTAATATTTTAGGTACTAAGGCGACAACACCGCCATCAATCCAAAAACCAGGGTTGATATAACCATTATCCCGCAACCACCGGAAAAAGTCGGGAAAACTAATTTGTCCTTCACTGGCAAGTTTAACGGCTGCTTCGGCGTTAATTTGTCCAGCGCCATAATAGTTCAAACCATCATCTTGAATGACTCTAGCTGACTGTTTGAGGACTTTTAAAATTTCCTCTGGATCTGTGACACCAGCTGCTTTGACTAATGCTGCAACACCAGCAACGTGGGGAGAGGCCATACTTGTACCTTGGAGTCCCAAAAATACGCCTTCGCCGTTTTCGTTGATGGTTTCTTGGAGAATTGCACCTGCGTCAGTACCACCAGGGGCGGAAATATCTACACCTGCGCCAAAGTTGGAATAAGATGCTTTTTCGCCATCGGGTCCAAATGCGGAAACACCGATAACATGAGGATAACGGGCGGGATAACTAGAACCATCGGTACTTTCGTTACCTGCGGCGGCGACGATGACTACACCTTTTTTGTAGGCGTATTCGATCGCTTCTTTCATTAACTGGCTTTCACCACCACCACCTAAGCTCATGTTAATTACGTCTGCGCCGTTGTTGGCGGCAAATTTGATGGCTTCGGCAATATCGGCTACTGTGCCACCACCTTCAGCACCCAATACTTTTAAGGGCATGAGGCTGGCTTCGTAAGCAACTCCCGCTACACCATATTTATTATTGGTGGCTTGGGCTACTGTACCGGCTACATGGGTTCCATGTCCGTTGTCGTCTTTGGCTGTTTCTGTGTCGTTTACAAAGTCGTAGCCTTTGACGAATTTTGTCTCATACAAGTCTCGGACTTTGGTGATACCGGTGTCAATGACTGCAACTGTAACGCCGCTACCTTTGGTGCGAGTCCATGCGCCTTCTACGCCAATTTTGTGCAGGTTCCACTGTTTGCTGTAATATTGGTCGTTTGGCCCTGTTAATGAGGGAGTTGCTTCTTCATCATCTTGGGGACGCAGAAAGTCTCCTAACCAGGCAGTTTCGCCGATGGGAACTGCTTTATAAATATAATTAGGCTCGATGAATTCTGTGGTTTTGGCAAATGGGGATTTTCTTAGGTCTTTCAACCTTTGGCGATCGCCTTTGATAATATACACACTATCAGCCGCTGAAAATTGGTTATCCAGTCGGGGTGTAACGTTATATTGTTGAGCGATCGCCTGTAAATCCTGCTGTATTACTGTCGCTGGTATATCTTCTCGAAAATCCAGTAAAATTGTCTCAAATTCACCTTTGGTTGCCAATCCCTGAAAATTCAGGAACCCGAACACGGCAGCAACCAAGCCGATGACAAACAAGCACAATAATATAAGTCTTCTCATATCAACTTATCACCGCTTCTTGTCAGTTTGCACACTACGATAACTCATCTAGTGGTATTTTTGGCAAAATGGAGACTAGAAAAAATTACGAATTACGAATTATGGAACGTGGTCTTTTATGGTTGCCTCTGTTAGTAGCATTTTTCTGGTTAGCTTGGCAAGGTTCAAAAGAATATCAAAAGCTTGAAGCTTATCGTACTTGGGCTGAACAATTTGAACGGGCTAAGTATGATATTTATGCGGTTATTGGTCAAAAAGGTAACGATATTACTTGGGGAAAACCCACACCACAGGGACCGATTAAACTGGAAACTTTTTCTTTATTGGATGTTCAGGAAATTCATTTTTTGGTCAATGATAAAAAAGTAGATATAGAAAACCCACCCCAAAAAGGTAGTGTGATTGAGTTGGAATTTATATTTTCCGAATCTTCTAAATCGGTACGAGTTCCCTTTACAGAAATTCCTTTAGCAGCGGAATGGGGTAAGTTTTTGCAGAGATTTTTGCAGAATTTACAGAAAGCATAATCAGAGTGTGGGGGTTTGGGTGTAGGGTTATGACCAGGAAAATTTTTCTGTTTTTTTGAGCTTTATTAAAGGTTAATTAATAGACACTCTCCGGCTTAAAAGTTCTATACTGTCAATAATGATACAATTTATGTACTAAGTCTTTCTAAAGTTTATTGCTAAAGTTTTTCATTAATAGTTGACACATATTCTCAATCAAGGCTATACTGTTATACAGTGTTCTCCTCTCTTTAAAGGATCGGCAGACGGGATTAGCCAGCGGTAGCAGGCTTGTCCCTCTTTTTTGTAATTTTTTGTAAGCAGGTAGCGAGCAGCTAAGGCTGCGCTCTCGACTCAGGTAAATCTAAGAGGATGTGTGAGAACCATCAAGGTTTATTCATATCCCCTCTTTCTCAGGGGATAAATTACTCAAAGTCC
Organism: Anabaena sphaerica FACHB-251; assembly: GCF_014696825.1. NCBI lineage: Bacteria > Bacillati > Cyanobacteriota > Cyanophyceae > Nostocales > Nostocaceae > Anabaena > Anabaena sphaerica. Next base: position 59,023 of record NZ_JACJQU010000013.1, read on the forward strand.
CCCTTTTTAAGGGAGATTTAGGGGGATATGCGAGTCTAAAAAGTTTTTAGACATCCTCTAATTAAGAGTGTCATCCTTGATACAACAGATTGCAGATCAATGAGGCTTCCGTGAGCGTCAGCCGATAGCTTGCGTGGCGTAGCCATACGGTACGAATCTAAATTGAAACCTTTATACAAAGCCAGTTTTACTCCTGAGTCCTGCTGTATATTATAAAAAACCCTATATATTCCTGTTTTGGTAGATATTCTGGCTCCTTACTCCTGAATTCTTGCTTATGAATTATGAATTATTTGATGTTATTGTCATCGGTTCTGGTATTGGGGGTTTAGTAACAGCCACCCAATTAGCAGCAAAAGGAGCTAAAGTATTAGTTCTAGAGCGTTACCTCATTCCTGGAGGTAGTGCAGGTTATTTTCAACATCAAGGATATACATTTGATGTTGGTGCATCCATGATTTTTGGTTTGGGAAACAAGGGTACAACCAACTTACTCACCCACGCTTTAGAAGCTGTAAATCTTCACATAGAATCAATTACAGATCCAGTACAGATACACTATCATCTACCTAACGGTTTAAACTTGAAAGTTGACCGAGATTATGAAAAATTTTTGCAAAATTTAATTGCTTATTTCCCCAATGAAGAAAAAGGGATTCGCAGTTTTTATGATGAATGTCAAAAAGTTTTCAATAGCCTCAATAGTATAGAATTATTATCATTAGAAGAACTAGGGTATGTACTGCGGGTCTTTTTTCAGCATCCTTTAGCTTGTCTTGGTTTAGCTAAGTATTTACCCCAAAATGCGGGAGATGTGGCGCGGCGCTACATCAAAGATCCCTTATTATTAAAGTTTATTGATATTGAGTGTTACTGCTGGTCAGTAGTTCCAGCCAACATGACACCAATGATTAATGCAGGAATGGTTTTTTCTGACCGACATTATGGGGGAGTTAATTATCCTAAAGGTGGAGTAGGACAAATTGCCCAAAAATTGGTAGAGGGTTTAGAAAAAGCTGGCGGTCAAATTCAATACCAAGCTAGGGTGACGAAAATCCTCACGGAACAGGGACGAGCTATTGGTGTACAGTTAGCTAATGGTAAGGTTTATCACGGTAAACGCATTGTATCCAACGCCACAAGATGGGATACGTTTGAAAAGTTATTGCCAGCGGATAAAATTCCAGCTAATGAAAAAAATTGGCAACAGCAATATAAAAAATCACCCAGTTTCTTGAGTTTGCATATCGGGGTAAAAGCGTATGTTTTACCTGCTGTTACAGAATGCCATCATATTTTGCTGGAAGATTGGCAAAATATGGAATTAGCAAGAGGGACAATTTTTGTTTCTATTCCCACATTACTAGATCCAGATTTAGCACCCACAGGATACCACATTATTCATGCTTTTACACCTGACTGGATTACTGATTGGCAGGGACTTACACCCACGGAGTATGCAGAAAAAAAAGAGCAAGCAGCAGGAGAAATTATTGACCGACTAGAGCAGATTTTTCCAGGTTTAGATGCGGGGTTGGATTATATGGAAGTGGGGACACCGCTTACCCATCGTCGTTTTTTAGGTCGGGTAGATGGTACTTATGGACCCATACCCAAACGTAAGTTGTGGGGGTTATTGGCAATGCCTTTTAACCGCACAGCTATACCTAACCTTTATTGTGTGGGAGATAGTACCTTTCCCGGTCAGGGTTTAAATGCAGTGGCTTTTTCTGGGTTTGCTTGCGCTCATCGTATTGCTGTAGATTTAGGACTTTGATTGAGAAAAGGCTTGAAATCAAATTTCGTAATACCAAATATCCTCTTGTCGAACTACAATCCGATTCAAAGAAAGTCTATCAATCAATCCCTCTTGTTCTAATTGTCCCAGCAAACGAGTGATAGTCACACGGGTAGAACTGATCAGTGCTGCTAAATCTTCATGTGTTAGACGCATATCTATTAAGCGTCCTTGTTCTACCTGTGAGCCAAATTTTTTTGATAACCACGCTAATAGTTGCATCAGCATGGTTTCTACTTTTTTATGGCTGCGAATTAGCATTAATTCTTCCGCTTGCTGGATGTGGTGAAGTAAAGTCTCTGTGAGTTGATGCCAATTATCCACAGGTAAAATTGTTACTTCTACTGTGGTTAAACATTCCATTTGATATGGTTTCATTTTTGATAAGGGTTCACCCACCACATCACCTGGACCCCATAATCCTAAAGCCACTGTCGTCCCGTCTTCTAGATAAGTATAAGTCAGCACAAAGCCGCTTTCTATTTGCCAGAGAGCATTTTTTTTAATCGGTAAAAGCGATCGCCGGGTGAAATTTTGGCGATTGCTGTTAGTAGCTGTTTGTGTAAGACCTGTGTATAATGACATCAGCGGTTATATTACTAATTTCCGATGTACTAACCGTAGTATACATGATGCAGACTCTAAAAAACTATGTCTAATCGGTAATCTCTTGGCACAGAAGTTTAGATACAAGAGATTGCAGGTAAATGAAGTGCAAAATTTAAGTCAAAAATCCGGTATTAAGCGGGTTTTACTCCTGACTCGTACTGCAATTCCTACGAAAGATGAAGCAATTTTGAGAATTATGTAAATAAACCCCGGTAAATCGATAGAGTTATGATATTTTATTATTGTAAGTGGAATGACATCACATTTAACACTTAAAAGAAAACTAATTTCGTAAAATCCTCGTTAAGTCTATCAATGTACAGTAGTATTCTAAATACGGACTTGAATAGCCAAAGCTACGCTCTTCTGGATCTTTCTGCCAAGGTGGAATACGCACTATTGGCACTGTTAGAACTTGCCAGCCATCACGATAAAAAAGTCCCTCTGACTATGAACGAGATTGCTGTCAAGCAACCGATACCAGAGCGTTATCTGGAACAGATTCTGACTAACCTGCGACGTGCGGGTGTGGTGCAGAGTCAGCGTGGCTCAAAAGGTGGTTTCCTGTTGGTACGTGAACCTTGGCAGATTACTTTGCTAGAAATAGTCACTTTGGTAGAAGGGGAACGCAAAGAGAAAGAAAACTCTGAGACTCCGACTATAGAAAAAACTTTGGTTTTGGAAATTTGGGAACAAGCTAACGCTGCTTCAATTGAGGTACTGCGTGGCTATACACTCCAAGACTTGTGTCAGGAAAGAGAAACTCGCGCTCAAAATAGTCCCATGTATTACATTTAGTCATCAAGAGGTATGATGATGCGAATAGCAAAAAATATCACCGAGTTAGTGGGCAACACTCCGTTAGTGCAATTAAACAAGATTCCCCAAACCTGGGGAGCATTGGCACGAATTGTTGTCAAATTAGAAAGTATGAATCCTGCGGCTTCTGTCAAAGATAGAATTGGCGTGAGCATGGTGGAAACAGCCGAAGCACAGGGCTTAATTATTCCTGGTAAAACCATTTTAGTTGAGCCGACTTCTGGAAATACAGGCATTGCTTTAGCGATGGTTGCAGCTGCTAAAGGCTACCGTCTGATTTTAAGTATGCCAGATACTATGAGCCAGGAACGACGATTGATGTTGATGGCTTATGGAGCGAAATTAGAGTTAACACCAGGGGTTGAAGGAATGCGAGGAGCGATCGCTAAAGCCACAGAAATTGTTGCTAGAACCCCCAATGCTTATATGTTGCAACAGTTTAGCAATCCTGCTAACCCTCAAATTCATGCTCGCACCACCGCTGAAGAAATTTGGAACGATACAGATGGGGAAGTTGACATTCTGGTAGCGGGAGTAGGAACTGGAGGAACAATTACAGGCGTTTCCGAAGTGATTAAACAACGCAAACCCAGTTTTCAAGCAGTAGCAGTTGAACCAGTCAATAGTCCAGTATTAGCAGGGGGAAAAGCCGGACCCCACAAAATTCAAGGTATCGGACCCGGATTTATTCCCGCCATTTACCGTTCAGAATTTGTTGACGAAGTCCTTCAAGTCACCGATGAACAAGCTATTTCTTATAGTCGTCGGTTAGCAAAAGAAGAAGGATTGTTATCAGGAATTTCTACTGGTGCTGCTTTATATGCGGCGTTGCAAATCGCCAAGCGTCCAGAAAATGAAGGAAAACTGATAGTCATGGTTCAGCCTAGCTTTGGTGAACGTTACCTCAGCACTTCACTATTTAAAGACCCAGAAGAGAGTGAATGGTTGACGAAAGTTTGAGAGTTTGGTCATTAGTCATTGGTCAAGTTTTTTTCACCAAAACTAGCAAACAAATACAACTACCAAGGAGTTTTAGCGGACTCAAAGCCTGACTTTTCCAGAGAATTACAGCCCCTAAACCCATCAGCACGAAAGGTACAAAATAATTACCATACTTGGTTAAAAAATCAGCTATTTTTCTCTGGTGGGTTAATTTATATGCTGCATAACACCAAACTGCTAAAAGGAGAAAAAATAAAGAGATCATTCCTAAAAAACTATCTAATTTAGTGCTAGAAAATAATGGTAGATAAATGCTAATATTATCACTACCATTAGCAATGGTGATAATGGCTACGGTGTAAATTTGGGCATTGACAAAAATATTGCTTATTGATGTTGAAGATGGTATGATTTCTGCTGGTATTTCCGCTAATGAATCTGTTTCTCTATTCACTAAGCTACTGATACCAATAGTTAGAGGAATTAAGCCTAATAAACCAATCCAGGCTTGAGGTAGAATCAAGCCACCAAATAAACCTGGTAAACTGAGGATGATAAGAATAGTAAAACCTAAATATTGACCAATCACAACTTGCCAAGGTCGTAAATTATCATCTACTTGAGCAAAAAATAGCAATAAAATTATAAAATCATCAATATTAGTGGCTGTAAAGGCAGCTATTCCTGTAATAATAGCAGTGCAGAAATCATTCATTTTAGATATTTTTGATATTTATGAACTTTAGGGTAACAAATGTTGATATTTTAATAAATTGTATATTATAAAATATAACCATGAATAGTTTGATAACTGCTGTTAGTCAAGGCATGATTGCTTTTGCAGCCACTAATATTGACGATATCATTATTCTGCTGCTTTTATTTTCGCAGATAGATCATAATTTTCGCCGTAGACATATTTTTATTGGTCAATACCTTGGCTTTGCGGCAATTATTCTCCTTAGCTTACCAGGTTTCTTTGGTGGCTTAGTTATCAAGCGGGAATTAATTGGATTACTAGGACTGTTACCAATATTAATTGGTATTAAACAATTACTAAATCGGGAAGAAGAAAATATAGAAGTTCAGACTGTCAACGCTGATTTTGTAGAATCATCACATCCTAACTCTATATTATCCTTTTTATTGAGTATCCTCCACCCAAATACTTATAAAGTTGCAGCTGTGACTGTTGCTAATGGTGGTGACAATATTAGTATTTACATACCCCTATTTGCTGGACAAACTTTTGCCAGTTTAGGAATTATTTTGGCTGTATTTTTAGGCATGGTAGGGGTTTGGTGTGGTATTGCTTATTTATTAAGTCGTCAAGCTGCTATTGGTTATATTTTAAGCCGTTATGGTAAGGCTGTAGTCCCGTTTGTGTTAATTGGTTTGGGGTTATTTATTATGTACGAACGAGGTACTTTTGACCTCTTGCTTCTGAAGAGAGATTAAAATGTAGAGATCTACAGCGTTTAGCACAGACGTATGCAGAGATGATCATGCTTGTGCTACTAATTTCCAACTTACCATCATTAAGATGCTATAAATAATAAATCGCAGGGGACGTTGAGGTGTGATTTGGCAAAGTTTAGCACCGATGAGAACTCCTGGAACTGAACCTAGCCAAATTGGTAATACTAAACTCCAATTTACTGTTCCTAATGTCAGGTGTCCAAGGGATGTGAATATTAATAAAATTGCTGCCTGAGTAATATCTGTACCCACTAATTTACGTGCATCTAGACGAAAGAATGATATCAAAACTAAGGCAAACATTGAGCCTGATGAAACGCTTGTCATTCCCACACAAAAACCTAAAATTGCGCCAATAAGTAAAGTAAGAAAACGTCCTTTATTAGTTTTGACATTTAATTTTGGCAGTTCGGGTAAATTGAGTTTGGGAAAAAATGTCATTAACAACATTTGTATTAAGGCTGTCAATGTAACTATCAAAATCATTATTCCTAATAACCGCAGTAAGAGGCTATCTATGTTATGTCCTCCACCACTTCTAAGTTGGTGCAAAACTCCTACACCCAGTAATGAACCAGAAACACTACCCATTGCCAGCCATTTGACAACTTCTAGATCAAGGGTTTTTTGTTGCCAGTGTTTGACCCCACCTACTACTTTCATTAATGTGGCAGCTACAACATCAGAACTGATAGCGATAGAAGGCGGTACTTGAAAGACAAAAATCAACATGGGAGTGATCAGAGATGCGCCACCTATTCCTGTTAAACCAACGATGATGCCAATGAAAAAGCTGAAAATGGGTAGTAATAAGTAGTCCATATTCCTATTCTGTAGTGAGTTTTAGCTGTGAGATGCAAGAGTTGAGGATGACTATAAACCTTGTGAGTAGAGTGTCATAACTCCTGAAGGATGAGTTTTTCTACTTGGTGAAAATGCAGGCGGTTATTTTTTTAACGTTGCTCAAAACTACTTAATTCCGATCAACTTACCGTATTTTAATATCAAAATTGTCAAAAGTCTAGTGTAAATGTCTGTAAATAGATATATTTTTTCGTGATTCTCTGGACAAGGATAGAGAATAACAGTATTAAGAATCCCGAACAATACAAACTACAGTTGCGTGAGATTGTATTGCTGATTAAACTAAATAAGTAGTCAAATAAAAAATATGAGATGGCTAATGGTTTAATATAATTTTTATCTAATTGATGGTCTACAAACTCTCTATCTGTTCGCGTTAGAGCATTTGACCACAGATAATATAAATCAGGCTGGTAGTGATGAATAAAGGTAAGATATTTGAGGATAGACGCAAGTCACCGATTATTTTTCTCAAAAACCTGCTGGTTTCCCATTGGCGTTCTTTATTGCTGATGTTGATGGGTGTGTATTTACCTTTGCAGGTTGTGGAAATCCTGGCGGTGAAAATTTGGCAAAATGAAGGCAGTTTTCCCTGGGATGTACCCATTTTGATGGCCATTCATTCTACGGCTAATCCCCGACTAGATATGATCGCTGTGGTATTGACTAAGTGGGGATCATTCTGGACTGCGTTACCCGTGTTGAGTGCGATCGCTCTGATTTTATTACGCAAACGCAGATGGAGAACACTTGCTTATTTACTGACTACGGCTGTGGGAAATCTGATCATCAATCGCACTGCTAAAGAATTCATGCACCGAGTGCGTCCTCAATTGTGGGTATCAAAAGCACCTGAATTTGATTATGCTTTCCCCAGTGGTCATGCGATGACAAGTATGACGCTAGTAGCAATTTTACTCATTTTAACTTGGCATCGTCCTTGGCGCTGGCTGGTTTTGACTGTTGGTAGTTTATACCTCTTGTCCATTGCTTGGACACGCCTATATTTAGGAGTTCATTTTCCCAGTGATATTCTTGCCGGTTGGATGGTTGCGTTAGCTTGGGCTATTGGTGTCAGTCTCATTATCAAACCTAACTTGCATAAAGTTACGGCTGTTAATAGCAGCATACAAACTGAAACTACTCTGCTTCCTGAAGAAAAACAGAATTCAGGAGTCAGTCAGTAGAGACGTTCCGCCGGAACGTCTGTACAGCAGTCAGGAGGAGAAGTTAAGGAGTTTTGAGACCTGAAAAAAAGGTTTAGTTATTATGCTATCAAGCCTGATTTCTTGCATCTTCTCTAGAATGACTAATCACCACTAACTATTAAGCCTTTTTAGTAGGTGCGTTAGTAACTCTTGCATCTACAATTGCTTGAGAAACATTAGGAATAAACCAGTTAATTTCACCGGGTTTGAGGATTTGTGTTCCCGCTTGGTTAAACTCAATTGCGCCTGTATCTGGGTTGGTTTTCAAGACTAATTTAGTGCCATTAGGAACTTTAATAACCACGCCGCCAGTTAGTTCTTGGTTTTGTCCTTCTAATCCTAAAGCTACAACGTTGATATCTACCGGAACATAGATTCCTTTACAATTCCATCTATTTTTTGTAATTTGACCATCACCTAAAAAATATAATGCTGCTCCTTGCGAGTAATCATCATCGTCTAAATTTGGCTCTGGTCCATATATAGCTAGAGTTTTACCTGTTTGATTACTACATTGACCCCAATCAATCCCTGACTCAAAAGCCAATTTTTGTAATTCTAAATCACTGATGATCTGGTCAAGTTGTTCTGGTGTATAGCTTTCGGGTGGGGTTTGGGTAGCTTTGGCAGCTTCTAATTGATTTAGTTGTTTAGTTAGTGCTATGTAATCAGGATTTTTCGTATATCGTGGCGGATCTGCCAATGCAGATTCAGTAAATAATAGACTGATACAGAATATTGCGATTATTAATATGGACTTCAGACTTTTCATGGCAGTAATTCCTGGCTTGATAATATTGAGCTTATCCCTGTGAGCATAAGTAGCAAAGACTTTGAGAAGATGTCAAAAATCATCTTTTTGACCAACATCAAACTGCAAAATCATACTTATTTTTACTCGCTGGATAATTGGCAATTTTAAATTACCATCATCCATTCAGATTAGCAACAAGATCCTTTTTGCTGTTGTGATACCCAGTATTTTATCTAAATTACGTATCTATATATTCAATACTTCCAGTCTTTTCAATGGTTGCATTGATATAAATATTTGGATGACTCATAATCAAGTAGTGTATTTTCTCATACTATTAATAGTGAATTGTAAAAATAATTCTTTATATAAATAAATTCCCACAAACTCCGATGAACTTTTGAGGATTTATCAATTCAAAATAATTTTTCTAAAAAGTGATACTCAGCACTTGCATAATAGAAATACATCAGGTACTATTTGATTTGTCGAACAAACTACAACTAATAATAGTAACTGTAAATAATAGATATGGGGGATTATCTATGAATACAGTTGAAGATTATTACAGGTAATTTTGTACAGAACATAGAAATAATTGGTCTGACGAACCCAGATGCTATAACTAAAAATTAGCCATAGCCCAATACAGACGAGGAATTTAGTTCTGTCAAATTGGCTTGTTTGTAATTATTCACAAAAAAAGGACGATTTGAAATTTTTATTAGCTGCCATCAGGTATTGCTCAAACAGACATAAAAAGCTTCCCATTCCTATCTATATATGCGTCATTTTACCATAGAGAATCCTGAAAATGAAAACGGAAATCGAGTCACATCAAAGTATTCACGGTTTAAAGCCAAATTGCCTTTCTTTCTCGGAAGTCTTAGCTCAATCTTTTGCTGTTATTGCACCAACAACCATACCAGCATCTAATATCGGTTTGATTGTGGCACTTTCAGGAAATGGTGCTTGGCTCAGTTTTGTGATTGGTTTAGTGGGGCTATTGTTAGTTAGCATTAATATCAACCAATTTGCGAGTCGTTCCGCTTCTCCTGGTTCGCTCTATTCCTACATCACCAAAGGTTTAGGACCAACAGCAGGTGTAATTTGTGGTTGGAGTTTGGTGTTGGCTTATTTATTTACGGGAATGTCAGTTCTCTGCGGATTTGCTAATTTTAGCGGAATGTTTATTGGTCATTTGGGAATTCATCCTTCTAGCATTACACTGTTAGCTATTGGTGCAGGAATTTCCTGGTATGCAGCTTATAAAGATATTCAACTTTCAGCAGTAGCCATGCTTTGGATTGAAGCTGCAACCTTAGTGTTGATTATAGTCTTGTGTCTTATTATCTGGGCGCATAAAGGTTTTGCTGTGGATATGTCTCAGTTAACTTTGTCTGGTGTGACTCCAGGTAATGTAGCCACAGGATTGGTTTTAGTAATCTTTGGTTTTTCTGGTTTTGAAAGTGCTACTAGCTTAGGAGATGAAGCCAAAAAACCATTACGCACAATTCCCAGAGCAGTTATGGGTAGTGTTATCCTTGCAGGGTTATTTTTTGTTTCCACTACTTATATAGAAGTTCTTGGTTTTAGTGGTACTGGGGTATCTATTGCTCAAACAGAAGAACCTTTGGGTTTTCTCTCTCAACAAGCAGGAGTAGGTTTTTTGGGAGAATTAGTAGGTTTAGGAGCATTATTTAGTTTCTTTGCTTGCATTTTAGGAAGTATCAATCCTGCGGCTAGGGTAGCTTTTTTAATGGCTCGTCATGGTTTGTTTCATGCGTCTTTAGGTAACGCCCACGCAGCTAATAGAACGCCCCATGTTGCAGTAACCATGTGTTCATTGTTAACATTTCTTATCCCTGCGGTGATGTCCTTATTTCACATCAAACTGTTCGAGTGCATGGGCTATTTAGGATCTATTTGCAGTTATGGATTTTTAACTGTCTATATTCTAATTTCTGTTGCGGCTCCAGTCTATCTATACAAAATCAAAAAAATCCGTCCGATAGATGTGGTATTTTCTGTTTTAGCAGTAGCTTTCATGATGCTTCCAATTTTAGGTAGTGTAGGTCTTCCTGGCAGTAGTCTTTTCCCAGTTCCAGAAGCTCCTTACAATACCTTTCCTTACTTGTTTTTAATGTATCTCCTCGCCAGTTGTGGTTGGTTTTTGATGCAAAAACAACGTTCTCCCCATCTAGTAGCAGGAATGCAGCAACGAGTTGAAGAAATTCATGCCAGTTTCGCGGATAGAAATAACTATTAATGGCTAGTAATTGGTGATGGGGAAGAATCAAACTCAATCCTCAATGAACCTCTATTTCTAATTCAAAATCAAAAATCAAAAATCGCTATGAGTGCCTTATTAACAGCAATTAGCACGGGAGCAGCCGCTTTCAGTGCTACCAACATTGATGATTTAGTCATTCTGACTTTGTTTTTCTCACAAGTAAATGTAAAGTTTCGCCGTTGGCATATTATTACTGGTCAATATGTAGGATTTACCGCTTTAGTTCTGGCTAGTTTGCCTGGTTTTTTTGGGGGCTTAATTTTCCCTCGTCCTTGGATTGGTTTATTTGGGTTAGTACCAATCATTATTGGAATTAAAAGTTTACTAAATTCAGAGGTTGAAGAATCAGAGGATGTAGACACAAATATGGAAGTCTCTCATCAATCACTCTTAGCTAAATTTTTTAATCTGCAAACGTATAGTGTGGCTGCTATTACTTTCGCTAATGGTACAGATAATATTAGTATTTATGTGCCGATATTTGCCAGCAGTAATTGGCAGAGTCTTTTGATAATTTTGGGTGTATTTTTTTTGTTGGTGGGAGTGTTGTGTTATGTGGCATATAGGTTAACTCATAACCAAGCGATCGCTAATCTTTTCACCAAATATGGAAATCGTTTTATGCCCTATATATTGATTGGATTAGGTGCTTTTATTTTCCTTGATAGTAATAGTTTCAGTCTCATCAATTTAGGTAATAGATAACAGAAAAATAGGGAAATGGGGAGCAGAGGAGAATCATATACCTCTTGCCTTTCGCCTCTAATGACCAATAACCAAAGAGGAAAAAAATTTGAGCATACTAGCATTTTCTTTATTAGTTTGGCTGGGATCATTTAGTGCTGGCTTGGTGGGAGCATTAACAGGTTTAGGTGGTGGAGTTGTCATAGTTCCTTTATTAACTTCAGTTTTTGGTGTTGATATTCGTTATGCCGTTGGTGCATCACTCGTTTCAGTCATTGCTACATCATTAGGTTCAGCTTCTACATACATTAAAACAGGATTTGCTAACCTTCGTTTAGGAATGTTTCTGGAGGTTTCCACTACCATTGGTGCAATTATTGGGGCTTTATTGGCTGCTTTTGTTTCCGTAAAATTCCTCACAATTATTCTGGCAGTAGTCCTGATTTATTCAGCATATTTGTCTCAACGACCAAGACCAGAACATCAGGAAATTGTTGCGCCAGATCCCATTGCTGAATATCTTCAGCTAAATGGTACTTACCCAACTGATAATGGTGTAATGCCTTATTATATAAATTCTTTACCAGCTGGATTTAGCATTATGTTAATAGCAGGAGTGCTTTCTGGTTTATTAGGTATTGGTTCGGGAGCATTCAAGGTGTTAGCAATGGATCAAGCTATGCGTCTACCTTTTAAAGTTTCCACCACTACTAGCAATTTTATGATTGGTGTGACAGCCGCAACTTCTGCTGGTGTTTATTTAAGCCGGGGATATATAGACCCAGGTTTATCTATGCCAGTTATGTTAGGGGTTTTACCAGGTGCTTTTTTGGGAGCAAGAATTTTAATCGGTGCTAAAACCCAAACTTTGAGAATTATCTTCAGCTTTGTGCTGGTAGTAATGGCGTTAAAAATGGTCTACAACGGTCTAATAGGGGGACTGTAGTTATGTATAAACTAAATTCTGGGTTTCGGTGGACTTCATCAGCACAAGCAGAAACTGAAGTAATGGCACTGGCTTTAATGCCAGAAGAACAAGATTATGACGTTCAACGTTTAGAAAAACAGCACTTTAATCATGTTAGCCAGATTAATTATCACAGTGAAATGGCTAGTAATCAAAAACTAACAAAATCAGCAAATGAACAACAATTAGAAAATCTGCTCAGTAACTTGCTCAAGTATGGCGTTTTAATTGCTAGTGCTGTGGTATTTATAGGAGGAATATTATATTTAATTCATCATGGTTCTGAACCGGCTGAATATCACATATTTAGAGGTACATCATCTGAGTTTTGCTCACCCATAGGTGTAGTGAAAGCGATTTTATCAGGTAGTCGGCGTGGAATTATTCAACTAGGGCTGTTAATACTAATTGCTGTACCTATTTTGCGAGTAATTATTTCTTTTGTCACTTTTCTATTACAGCGACAATTTATGTATGTAATCATTACTTCGTTAGTGCTTGCTACTCTTACTTACAGTCTAGTTAGCGCCTACTAATATGTAAGAATTCAGGAGTCACTAGATCCCCCCTACTCACCCTTAAAAGGAGAATTTAGGGGGATATCGCTACTGGTTGATACTTTACAAACATCAATACCACATTGCTATGAAGTTGCATGGAATAAGATATCATGAATAATTGACCGCAGATAAACACAGATAAACACAAGACATCTCCGATAATTAAATGTGCGTGGTTTGAAACCCTTGTAGAGACGTTCCGGCGGAACGTCTCTACCATATTTCCGGAGAGGTCTACAGATAAATACAAATACTTGAATTGATGTCATCATTCTGTGCAGCCTCACATAAAATTGGTATAAGAGGATGTTTCAAAAGTTTTGAATGTATAAATAAACCCCTCTCCAAACCTCTCCACCTCTCCCTACCCCTCTCCTGAAAGGAGAGGGAACTTATGGACTCACCCCTGTAGGGGGGAACTTGGGGGGTGCGGGGAGAGGCTTTGAAACCCTCATTCCCTCGTAGGGAAGGGGGAAAGGGGGGTTAGGTTACTGAAGATTATTGGTTTCATCTAATACTTTTCAAACAACCTCTAAGATATTTACTAGCGAATTGACAGTTGTTTCTTAGTCATTTTTAACTGTTTCCATAGGATTTGAATTTGTTTATAAGCATCCTCTGAGGAAAGTTTACCACTAGTTTGTAGACCACAAATATGGTTCACTCTTTGAGAAAAATCTTGAAGATGAGCATTAAACACTAAATATTCTGGTTCAAACTGTCCATGATATGGACTTTGTGGATAAAGAAAATCAGATATTTCTGTAAGAAAATTAGAGTGTTGATTCATACAGCATATTGCAGGTAAATGAAGTACAAAATCTATTGATAACCCCATGTAACAAGATGTTTTTACTGCTGACAGCTTTTGTGTTTTAGGAATACTTGATAACAATGGGGAATTCTTGGTTGAGTAACCAATTGCCAATATCACGCAGTTTGTAATCTAAGGTATCTTGGAGGACAAGGGTGCGTAAGTCTCGTCTATATCGATCAAAGTTATATTTAGTAGCTGTGGATTTATTACCCAGAAATTCAAAGATATGGCCAGTGATCTTTAAAGAAACCTGGTTAGCAAATGCTTTCGCTGAAAGGACAGCGATCGCTATCTTTTCTCTCACCTCTATATTAGACATCTCCGGTAATTAAATGTGCGTGGTTTGAAACCTTTGTAGAGACGTTCCGCCGGAACGTCTCTACCATATTTCCGGAGAGGTATATTTAGGTCTATATCTTGTTCCCACCCCTGTTGTACTTGGATAGCGGCTTGATCAGCTAATGCAATTGCCGCTTGCAGTTCTGTCCACAATTGACCGTAGGAATGCATAAAATATCCATCTATTTTAATACTAGTTATCCCAAATATATTCTCAGGTCTGGTAGAACTTCGGGTATGCTCTGTAGCAACTGCTAAAGCGCCTTCGGCAATTCCTAAATAGACGTAAGCTGTGGTTAATTGAGTTATGATTCCCAAAAATGTCATAAAAGCACCATTAGGAGGATAAGCATATCCTAAAATTTCATCTTTTTTTACCAAAACGTTGTGGAAGATAAATTTATCGCTGTCTGCACGTTGCTGGCTCAAGTTTTCCCAATTTTTGTTAGCAATAACACCATCTCTATCTTGAGGAATTACAAATAGTAATGGTATTTCTACACCATCTTGCAGTGCAGAAAAAACCCGAAAATCTCCTATCTCCACACCTCTATCAAAGCTTGTTACACCATTAACAAAGTAATGCTCCCGTCTGGAGTAATTTTCAGCTTTTTATCTCGTTTGTTGATAGCATTTGCCCAAAATAAATTCTTTTTGGCTGTTTCTCGATCATATCTTTCTTTTTGTTGGGGCGTTCCTAAAACATGAGCCAAGGCTGTTAAATTGAGATGATTGCCATACAATTGTCCAATGGAACCATCTGCTTGTGATAGTTCTTGGACAATTTTTAAAGCTTCTACCCAAGTAGCACCAGAACCACCGTATTTTTGGGGAATGACTAAAGATAATAACCCGATTTCTTTGAGCCGTTGGATTTCTATATTTGGAAGTCCACTTTTGATATCTCTTTCTACTCCACTAGACGCGAGTTTCTGAGATAGAGAAGAAGTGACTTGAATCCAATTTTGAGATTCTTCTTGAAAAAATATTTGCACGATTGTCTGTTGATATCCTAGTTATGACTGGGGAGGAGGAATTGAGGAAAACCTTTTAATCTACAGTAATTCAGTCGAATTACTGTATTTTATGTGAATTGGATAGAAGTATTTCACAAAAATTTGAAAATAGCAGTATTTGTGAATACAATTTTTCGGCATTGCTATGACTAAGGCTGCTTGTTATTCTAAAATTTATATGGTAATATATGATTCTTGCTTACTAACTACGGTACTTTGGTATATTTATTTAGTGTATTTTTTTAATTTTGGCATTATCAAATTTTTCAGGTAGATACAATTACAGGAAATTTTATAAAGATTATTAAAATTTGAGCTAGAGATGAAAAAATCTAATACTTTAAACAATGCCGGGAAGCTGACAGCTTTACTATGTTTGCTCACCATCTTGCTCACGCCTGTTGTGATAGTTAATGCTGGCGAGCGTGGTGTATTAATGAAATTTGGTCAAGTTCAAGATCAGGTATTAGGAGAAGGAATACACCTCATTATCCCTGTAGTTAATACCGTTAAAAAATTAAGTATTAGAATCCAAAAACAGGCAATATCTACTGAAGCTGCGTCTCAAGACTTACAAAATGTTTTTACAGATGTTGCTCTTAATTGGCATATTATACCGGAGAAAGTAAACAGGATTTTTCAACAAATTGGTGAAGAGAAAGATGTGATTGAAATGATTATCAATCCAGCAGTTGAAGAAGTTTCAAAAGCCGTAATTGCCCAATATACTGCCGAAGAACTAATTACCAAGCGTGGAGATGTCAAGACTAGACTAGATGAAAATTTAACCAAAAGGTTAGATAGCTATAATCTTGCCGTTGATGATATTTCTCTAGTTCATATTCGCTTTTCTGATAGCTTTAGAGAAGCTGTAGAAGCAAAACAAATTGCTGCACAGGAAGCAAAACGGGCTGAGTTTGTAGCTTTAAAAGCAG
This sequence comes from Anabaena sphaerica FACHB-251, assembly GCF_014696825.1. Lineage (NCBI taxonomy): Bacteria > Bacillati > Cyanobacteriota > Cyanophyceae > Nostocales > Nostocaceae > Anabaena > Anabaena sphaerica. The sequence continues at coordinate 75,107 of NZ_JACJQU010000013.1, forward strand.
CAAAAGAAGCTGAGGCTAAAGTTAATTTAGCAAAGGGAGAAGTTGAATCTCTCAGTTTATTCAAAAACATTTTGACCCCAGAATTACTGCAAAAGCAAGCTGTGGAAAAATGGAATGGTAAATTACCATTAATCATGGGTAAAGATAGTCTCAAGCTTTGGGATATTCAGCAGTTAATTACAGCCAGTGAAAATTAAAGATGGCGAAATGAGGAAGATAAGTAAGGAATTTTCGCTATCATATACCAGTCTTCTCTGAAAAATTGGATATCTTATTTTCAGGAATTATTGATAAGTCCTATAGGAATATCAATTATTTTTAACTGAATTAGAAAGATGATCACTAATGTATAAACCGTTGAAGAAACTAAAGTATTGAATAACTCTTTTTTCAAGTTACGCTCTTTGGGTTCTTTTTGGAAAATATCTACTGAACCAAACTGCATCAAGAGGATACCAATAATATTTGAGAGCCAGTAACCAATAATGGTACAGGGTAAAAGTAATTTTGGTGACATAAAACTACATAAATACCCAAAAAAGTAGGCAATTGGTAGATTAAATAATAAGTCATTCCACCAACATAAAGGAGAAAGCAAGTATCCTAATACTAAAAAAAATCCACCTCTTAACTTCTTCCAAATCTTAATGCTTGGTTGCAGCAAAACAGGTTGCTCTATTTCCTCCAAGGTGGTGTTGAGGTTTGGACTGATTCCGGGTATTTTATTCATAAATACACTATTCCCATAGACTTAGTGTATTTTAACCATAAATAGTAAAAAAAGTCTATAGTCATGCTCAAGGATTCAAGTTTCGTAGTGAGTGCTTCAGCACTCACCAGATTTAGACATATTTAAACCAATTTAACTTTACTTGCTGCTTTTGTGGCTTTTTCCCTTGCTTCTTTCTCGTTAGTACCTTTTGCTAAAGCAACTCCCATGCGTCGATAAGGATGAGCAGTTGGTTTACCAAATAACTTAATATCTACATCTTTTTCTGCTAACGCATCAGCAACACCAGTAAAAGCAATAGAATCAGATTTTTCAGAAGCTAAAATCACTGCACTTGCAGAAAATCCTAACTGTTCAATGTGGGGAATAGGTAAACCTAAAATTGCCCGTAGATGTAATTCAAATTCATTCAAATTCTGAGAAATTAATGTCACCATTCCCGTGTCATGGGGTCGGGGTGAAAGTTCAGAAAAAATAACTTCATTTTTAGTGATGAAAAATTCAACGCCAAAAATTCCCGCACCTCCCAAAGCATCAGTAACTTTTTTAGCTATTTCTTGAGATGCTAATATTTTATCTTCTGAAATACCTGCTGGTTGCCAAGATTCTTGATAATCTCCTCTTTCTTGTCTGTGTCCAATAGGAGGACAGAAAATAGTTTCTGCATCCCATTGTTTAATGGTAAGTAAAGTAATTTCAATTTCAAAATTGATAAATTCTTCAACAATTACCTTTTGACTATCACCTCTAGAATTATCAATTGCATAATTCCAAGCTTTCTCAACTTCTGTTTTATCATTAACTACAGATTGGCCTTTTCCTGATGATGACATTACAGGTTTAACAACATTAGGAAAACCAATTTCTTCAGAAACTGCAATCAATTCTTCTAAGCTAACTGCATAACCATATTTAGCAGTTCTCACCCCTAATTCTTTATGTGCTAATTCTCTGATTCTATCACGATTCATCGTGTAATTAGTTGCTGCTGCTGTGGGGATAACTGTAATTCCCCGTTGTTCAAATTCTTGTAATTTTTCGGTTCTAATGGCTTCAATTTCGGGAATAATAAAATCAGGTTGATGTTTACTGACTACCGCTTCTAAATCTTCTGCACTGAGCATAGAAATTACTTCTGAACAATCAGCAACCTGCATTGCGGGAGCGTTTGCATAACGATCAACTGCGATCACATAATTACCTAAGCGTTGTGCAGCAATGACAAATTCTTTTCCTAGTTCTCCTGAACCGAGTAACATTAATTTTTGGGGTAGTTTGAGTGATTTTTTCATGGTTTTACCTTGGTCGGGTTTGATATGTTGATATTTTAAGATAATAAACTATTTAGATCCCCGACTTCTGAAAGGGGATTTGAATTTTTTAATTGTCTGAATCAGGATATCCTTCGGGAAGTCAAAATTCAAAATTCAAAATTCAAAATTTTTTTTGTCTGAATCAGGATAACCAGGATTTGAGGATGTACAGGATGTTATTGATAAATTGATGGTTTGATTTTATGTCTTTATTTTGTCAGAATCAGGATAACCAGGATTATAAGGATGAACAGGATAGTAATTTTTAGATTGTTTATAATAATTTAAAAACTATCATCAAAAAATATCCTAAAAATCCCCCACATCCTCACAAAAAATCATCAAAAAATATCCTGTAAATCCTCAAATCCTGGACATCCTGATTCAGACAAATGCCAAAATTTAAAATTCATTTACCAATACAAAACCTACTAAAAATCCGATCTAAAACTGATTCCGTCACCTCCTCACCCGTAATTTCTCCTAACGCATAAATCGCACCTCTTAAATCAATTGTCCAAAAATCTAAGGGTAATTGATCAATAATGGTTTTTTGCACTTGTTCTAAATCAATTTTAGCTTTTGTTAATGCTGCTGCTTGTCTTTGATTAATTGCTAAATCCATATCAGCAGCTTGGACTTTTCCAGCTTGAACTGTTTCTAATATCGCTGTTTCTAAATTATCAATTCCTTGATTTTTTGCAGCAGCAGTGAAAATTTTAGATTTTAGATTTTGGATTTTAGATTGCAGAGTTTGTTTTTCTTCTATGGAAATTAAGTCAATTTTATTAATTACCAAAATCAAAGGACGGTGTTTTACTTGCTCATAAATTTCTTGATCTGCATTTGTCCAACCTGCGGAAGCGTCAATAGTAAATAATACTAAATCAGCATTATTAGCAGCACGACGCGATCGCTCTACACCAATCTTCTCAACCTGATCTACTGTTTCTCTAATACCCGCAGTATCCAAAACTTGTACAGGTATTCCTCCTACAACTAACTGAGATTCTACTACATCACGCGTTGTACCAGGTAAGTCTGTAACGATAGCGCGATCGCTCTGACTCCAAGCATTTAATAAACTTGATTTTCCCACATTTGGACGGCCAACAATTGCTACTTTTAACCCAGTTCGTAATAATTCACCTTTATCTTTTGTGGCTAATAATTTAGTAATTTCTAACGTAACTTGATCAATTTCATTAATAATTCTTTGTTCATCTAAGGGTGGTAAATCTTCTTCAAAATCAATTCGCGCTTCAATTTCTGCTAAAATATCTAAACATTGAGATCGTAAATTTCTAATCGGTTGAGCTAATTTACCCTGTAACCCAGCTAAAGCCGTTTGTGCTGCTTGGGGTGATTTTGCACCAACTAAGTCTGCAATACTTTCAGCTTGGGTTAAATCTAATCTACCATTTAAAAATGCTCTTAATGTAAATTCCCCTGGTTGCGCTAATCTCGCACCATTTTCTAAACATAGTTGCAATACTTGTTGTACGGCCATAATTCCCCCATGACAATGAAATTCCACCACATCTTCACGGGTAAAAGAACGGGGTGCTTTCATGATCAACAATAAAGCTTCATCAACAACCTGCTTTGTTTGGGGTTGACGGATGTAACCATAGAGGATGCGGTGAGTTTCCCAAACTTGTTTTCCAGGGGCATAAAATAGAGATTGAGCGATCGCTATTGCATGAACACCAGAAACCCGCACAATACCCACACTACCTTGTTGGGGGACAACAGCAGTAGCTATAGCAGCGATCGTTCCAGTATGAGCTAATAATTCCGACATGGGAGTTGAGGTGACAGGTGACAGTGAACAGTGATAACTGACCTACAAAGTTAATAGTAATATTTATCTAAAGGGTAATAAAGCCTTACTTTAAAGAGGAGTTTACTGTGGAGCAGACAATTAATTGCGCTGAAGCTTGCGTTAACGGTTGCGTTTTAGGCGATAAATGTCCCAATATCGAGTTTAGAGAAGCAACTTCTAAGTTTATTGAAGAGACTTCTTTGGATCAAATGTTAGAAATGGCTGAAGAAAGATTGCGGAGGAAAATGACAGAACCGCCAAAATGGGTATTTCCTGAAGATGTTTAATTAATAGATGAATATTAATTAAATCGTATTTGGATCAATACCTAATTCTCGCAGCTTCGCCGCCAAGCGATCGCTGCATCGTTTTTCTTCCTCAGCACGTATTTTTTCCTGTTTTGCTACTTCTTCGGGAGTGGGAACTAATTCCCCTTCAGCAGTAAAAAACCGTAAATTATTTTCCTCAACCCCCAAAAATAACCCTAACTGCTGACTCCATAACCAACCTTGATCATTAGGTTCTATAGGTTGATACTTACCAGCTAAAAGCACAAACCCAGCAAACTCTAAATTTTGAGGATCAAACCAAAAATATTCCGGTGTGCGAAAAATATCTTGGTAAATTTGTTTTTTTAAACCTTTGTCAGTTTTGGCTGTAGAATCTGATAACAGTTCTACAATCACATTAGGATACTTACCATCTTCTTCCCAAACAACCCAACTTTTGCGGGGTTTACGTTCAGTATCCAAGACGACAAAAAAATCTGGACCCCGGAAATGTTCTGATTTTAGTTGGCGAGGACTGTAATAAATCGTAATATTACCAGAAGCATAGAAATCATTTCTATTTTGCCACAACCATTCAAGACATTGAATGAGCAGCGTCATCTGTAGTCGGTGTAAGTCAGTTTCCAAAGGTGGTTCATCACTATATAAATCTCCTGGAGGAAATATAACATCTTCTGGTATTGGAATATCTTGGATTAGAGTCATGGTAATCAGTGATTTAGTAATAAAGGGGTTAAGTCTAATGTAACACTACCTGATTTTTTATAGAATTTAATCTACATATTTAATATTTAAACTTTCAACAAATTCACGTTCTTTACATTTTAAATAATCATCTCTTTGAGCAACAAAATCATCTATTTTATCTTGTATATATAAAGCAAACATTTCCTTTGTTATGAAATGCTTTTCTAAAATATCATTATCAGAAATAATAATAAAAAAGTTAGCTAATGTTTTTTTCTCAGGTGCTTGATCCAATTCAGAGGACAATCTTAAAATGATATTTCCAGGGGTTCTATCCTTTTTAGAAGAAATAAAAAATTCTTTGATTCCTTCCATATCTTGAGGTTTATTATCACCGAGAATTGATTTTAAATAAAATAATTGTAATGCTTTCGGCCTGACTCCTGTAAAATTCAATTTACTTGGATACTTAGGTGTACTAAATTCCATATCATCATTTATCTTATAAATACCATTAGGATGTTTTCCTTGTGCAAATTCACAAAAAACTTGATAAGCATTCCTCTGCTGACTTAAAGAATATATTGTAAAATAATTAGAATAGGTAGTTATCCAAAACCAATTTTCTAACAATTGCAATTCTTGAGATGTAGGATTTGGATTTAGTCTGAAGTAGTCAGATATAAAAATTAATTGAGCAGGATATGGTAATAAACGTACATTTATTACAAATAATCTTTTATATAGGAACTCAATTGCTTGCTTAATATAGTCGTAAGCATTATTTGTACATAACTCTAAATCAGATTTATATCTTAATTCTTCTAGCTTTACATCAAAATAAATTTTTCCATCTACATTATTAATGTTACTAGCAATACAGTTTAAAATTATATCTCTTTTTAAATCTTCAAAATTATAAATACTCAATTTGGTTAAAAATTCATCAATTGACGCACTCAGTAAAAATTCTGTTTCTTGATTATAGCTAAGTGCTGAAAGCATAAAATCTTCAGAAATTTCTGTTCCTGTTGAATTTACTCTTGAGAAAATTTCCACAGCACTTTTTATATCACCTCCTTTAATCTCTACATAAGGTAATTTATACTTGTGCAATATGTCATGTAAATTTCTAAGATTATCAATATATTGTTCTCTTTCAATTTCTGTAAGATTTTCTCTATCTAACTGACGAACAAAATCAAATAATTCACGATTATCATAAACCTTGTGTAAGGGTATGGAAAAAATATTTCCTTTTCTAGTTCTTTTACTAAAGTTATTCTCTTTAATATCAAAATAAATCAAAAAATCGTTGACATCATTTTCATTCGTTTCAGGAAAATCTTTAGGGTTAATTAAAGCACCAAATAATGTTGATATCCTTTGAAAACCATCTAAAATATATTTTGTGTTATTATTATTGTTTTTTCTAATAATATAAGGACCTATTTGATCTTTAGTTTTATATCCTTGAGTATTCCAAAATAATAAACTCCCTATAGGATAGCCTTTCAAAATACTATCAAATAATTCAAGCATTTGAGAAGTTTGCCAAACAAATTCTCTTTGAAATATGGGTATTTTATATTCCCCATTAGCTATATCTTTTAATAATTCTTCAATAAATATGATATCTGGTTTTACACTTATTTTATCGTTCATATTATTTTCGCTATTTTTAGTAAAATTTGTTCAAGTTCAGAAACCAATTCATTTGCTTCAGGGAGAAACACTTTATGATGTTCACATCTTTGCTCAAGTAGTCTGTAAGAAAAATCACCCAGGAACATTTCTGGAAATTCTTCTTTTATTTTTATCTGACCTATCTTGTTATTGTTTTTATTATATTCTAAAAAATCCAAATCACTTTCGCTTTTACTACTTAAATGGTCTTTCTGATCTTGAGTAATTAATGGAGCTTTTTTAAACAATATCTCCAATGGAATATAATTTTCTAACTCTCTTTTGTATAAAATATGCCATATAATCAAATCGTGATCTTCATAACTGATATCATTTTCACTTGGAGGATTGCTGATTTCCCGATTTTTAAAAAATTCAATCAGTTTTTTGTATTTTCTTGCATTAAAATCATTATCAAAATTTTTATCACTATCAAAAATAGCCACTAACTTATATTTATATATATTAAAATAACGAAGAGCATTCATCAAGTATTGTATTCTTTTTTGTATTTCCCCACTTCCACCAGCATTATCAAATTCTATAGTTTCTCTTTTGATAGCATTACTTATTAATACATAAATAGAACGTCTTTCTTTAGAACTACTATACTTTTGGGCAATTCCTTCAATAAACTTACGATCATTAATTCCATTTTCTACAATTATTATAGAACGCTCTGTTAGAATTTTAAAAGCATCTTTTGGGTGTATTTCTTCTGGATTAGTTCCAATAATTAAATGAGTAAGATGATTTCTATGCAATTGAGTAAGATTCTGATTTATTTTCTTACAAATATAATCTTTTAAATTTTGCCTTTTAGTATCTGAAAAATGAGCTTGAGCAATTTTATTTTGATTAAAAATATATTTATTATCATTATCAAAAAAAATACTTTTAATACTTCTAGTATCTATAAAATGGTTATTTTCAAGAAGCTCAATAAGGATATCAGCTAGAATAGACTGCATATCATCATCTTGAGTTTGAAAAATTGCGGGGTTAAAAGATATGATCATATTGGTATCCTGGTTATAGTTACTGTTATTGTTCTTGTTCTTTTCTTCTCAGTGCTTTTTGCATTTCTAAAATTTCTTTCATACCTTCATTAAAAACATCTTCTGGCCAATCACTTAAAACCCCTTCTTCATCAACAGTTATTTCCCGTAATTCTTTACCTTTTAATTCAGCATCTTCTATCCAGTAAATTATTAAATCATCTTTGGTAAAACCAAAATTATTTTCAACTATCAACTTACGCAAGCGCAAGATAATATTTTCAGAATGAGTTTCAATAATAAAAGTCTGATTATTTTCCTTTGCTGACTTTGCAAATAGTTCAGCTAAATCACCATGTGCAGCAGGATGTAAATGTAATTCTGGTTGTTCTAAAACAATTATTGAATCAGGTCTATCAGTAACATTAGCACGAACAACTAAAGGTAATGCTTGATTCATTCCTTGTCCCACATCCATAATATTTACTTCAGTGTCATTTTTAGAAAGTAAAATTTGAATAAGAGGTTTTTTACTTGTATCATCTACTATCAATTCCCAACCGTCAAAATGTTCCTTATACCACTCTCCCACCTTTTCATACAACTTATCTTTTTTCTCTAATTTACTGACTCCAAGCATTAAATAAGCATTTTCACCTGTAATACCTGTATCTCTAAATTTTATCTTTCCAGTTAAAGAAAAGCATCTTTGAGGCAAAATTCTAAAAGGTCCAATATAATCTACATCCATTTGGGGGATTTTAAAATTTACAGACAAATTCTCATTTGTACCTTCTTTTATAAATTTATTGGGTATAAAACCTTTAAATTGGCACTCGTAAAGTTGCTGATCAATCTCATTAATGTATCCGTTAGTAAAAGGATATATCTTCATATCTTCTAGCTCAAAATCTTGTTTATTATCTTTATATTTCCATTGCCAAATATCTAAACCATAACCATCTACATTTTTCAGTAAACCAACATCCAATTTCACATTATTCTCAAATATAATTTGAAAATTTAAACTAATTCCTCCAGATTTATTTTCAGGAAACAAATTATCAAAATCTGCACCTAATTCTACTCCATTATTTTTTAATAAAAGAGGTTCATCTATATCTCCCTTGAGGGAAGTTTCCAGCAAAGTAAACAATTTAGCAATAGAACTTTTACCAGAACTATTTTTACCAATAAAAATAGTAATTGGTTTTAATTGCATCGTCTGTTTTTCGGAAAATGCTTTATAATTTTCAAAAGAAACAGATTTGATTTTTACCATGATTAATAAACCTTATAAATTAGTATTCTGATTCTCCGAAATGAATTATGAGAAGTAATCATAATCATTGATATGATACTTCTCCTTGTATTTACACTGTATCTGTAAATTAAGTTCGCTTAATATTATCTTCTAAATATCCAATCCCAAAACCGTTAACTCTGGTGGATGTTCAACAGTAAATTGATAATACAACTCCTGCTGTTCCTGTGGTGCAAGCACAATCTCCCATTCCAACACACCCATTTCACCTAATTGAATTTGTGGATTAGAACGAGTTAGCCGCACCTTAATTTGTTCATTACGACTAACTGGTAATTGTTCAGTTAAATTCAAATTTGCTTCATGATTTAACAAATTAGTAATCAGCACCCGATAAGCATAAGTGACTCTACGTTGACTGCTCATCAGTTTTTTATCTACTTGACGTTCAATTAAATCACGCTCAAGTTTTAAACCTTCATCTATACCCAAATTAATCTTAAATTCTTGTCCTGGGGCAATATTTTCTAATTGAGTAGTACCGACAAAGACAGTATCACGGAAAATATTCGCTGTACCTGGTAATAAAGTCGCACCATCAGGACTATTTTTCACATGAGCTTGTAAATAAGCAAAACTAACTAAACGTGGCATTCCCACATAATTGAAATTACAAGGATAATCAGCTTGGAAAATTGTGGTTTTATGAGGTGTGCCATCACTGGGAAGATGACCACCACTATTCATTTTAAATGTCACCACACTGCCTTGCTTCGATACCTCAGTAACGACAGTTTCAGCATCAATAAAATTTTCTTCATTCTCCTCCTTTGCTGATTTTGACATACTTGGAAGAGCAGGTAAAAGTATGGCCATAGCAGGTGGAGGAGACATAGAACGCTGAACAGTCAGAGGATCGTCAGCGCGTATACGAGGAGTGTCGATATACCAAGGTTTTAGCTTTGGTGGCAGCGAACCTAATCCCGGTTTAGCAGTAGAAAGAGTCAGAGGTACATCTATCCAATCTTCCCCTGTAGTTTGGTTCACTTCTGCTAAATAAGTTAAATGCAGAATATTATTTTTACTATCAACCCGCAAATCATAAAGGGGTTTCCAACTAGCACGGTTTACCACATAAGATATTTCTAGCTCAAATTCTCCTGCCCCTGTCACCTCCACTTCCACAATCACGCTTAAACTTTCTTTGGGGTGAGGAGTTTGGATTTTTTGTAATGCAGCGCGAAGAGGTTGTAATTGTTTTTCTAATTCTTGCTGTTGGGTTTTACATTCTCCAGAGGAGATCGCATATTCGCTATACTGACTACCAATAAAGTTGAGAAAATCCAAAGTTTCACTCAAACTCAGATTTTTCCTTGACAAACTCTGAGCAAAAGGTTCTTCAGTCTTCTCACCCAAACCAGCGATAAAACTAGATTGTAATCCCAAAGCATCTATTTGGGCTTGGAGATGGCGCTTTTCTGCTTCTAGCTGCTGAATTTGTCTGGTCAACTGTGCCACTCTTTCTGCCACAGGTTCAGTAGTGTAAATGCGATCGCTGCTTACTCCCAGCAACCGCACTCCTACCGTACCAGTACCGCTTACCCGCACAGATTCAGTTTCCAGAGTTACAGGCAATGGTGTAATTAATAACTCACGTTCTTCTCCTGTTAAGGATATTACACCTCGTCTTGTAACTAGAGCTTTGTCACCATAGACTGTGACAGCAACAATTTCACTTTGTATAGTTTTGCGCCAAGATGATATTTCCGGGTTCACCATTGCCAGTTTTCCACCATGTTTAACAGTTATCAGTTATCAGTTATCAGTTACCAGTTACCACTGTTACTTTTTACCTGTTCCCTGATTTAATGGTTCTGTTGGTTAATTGTCAATGGTTTGCGGGTTCACCGTCAAGAAGGAAGAAAGTTTTGGATGTAAACTTTATTCTGGAGGTCGCTCAACCGTAATACTTAGAGGCAGAATATCCTGCTCAATAATCTTCTTTGCTGCTTCTAGCAGATACTCATAATAAGTACGAGCTACAATAGATAACTGCTTACCTGCTGGGTAAGCTATGTACCAAGTGCGCTTAATAGGAAAATGCTGCACATCCAAAATGCTGAACTCATGAGCATCTGTCAATAAGGTATGACGAGATAAAACCGAAATTCCTAAACCTCCAGCTATTGCCTGTTTAATCGCTTCATTACTTCCTAATTCCAACTTCACCTTCACCTTTACCCCATGTTCATCAAAGAGAGACTGCACAGCGCGACGAGTACCTGAACCAGGTTCGCGCATAATAAACGGTTCTTGTCCTAATCGTTCGATGGGAATATTTTTTTCCTTTGCCAAAGGATGATGAGCAGGTGCAAAAACTACCAAAGGATTTTCTAAAAAAGGCTCGAAATTGATATCCAGATGATCTGGAACTTGGCTCATGATATACAAGTCATCCAGATTACCAATCATCCGCTCCAAAATCCGTTCATGATTCGTCACTTGTAGCGATATATCAATTCCAGGGTAAAGTTGGCAAAATGGACCCAACAAACGCGGAATAATATATTTCGCTGTAGTAATAACCGCCAAGCGCAATTGACCTTGCTTTAGCCCTTTTAAATCTGCTACTGTCATTTCAAATTGGGCTATAGTCTCAAAAATCTGGCGACAAGTGGCAAATAATTCCCGTCCCGCTTCTGTCAAAAATAAACGTTTCCCCACCTGTTCAAACAAAGGCAAGCCTACCGATTTTGTCAATTGCTTGATTTGCATCGATACGGTAGGTTGGGTGAGAAATAATTCTTCAGCAGCACGAGTAAAGCTACCGTGCCGTGCAGCGGCCTCGAACACCTTCAACTGGTGCAACGTCGCTTGGTTCAAGGTGATTCTCCTCTCTTGACGTATTCTCCTGACTGAAGTCTAGGGGATTCTTAAAAGATGTTAAGAGATACACTGATGTCGTCCCTTTCCACCTTTCTTCCTGCTCCTATAGATATATTTTTAGTATCACTGAAAACCAACAAATTATGTAGTGCCACACATACCAAGTTATAAGTCTAAGTATAGACAAAAGTCTATCCTCGCTATTAGAAGTGCAGTATTGGACTTATGAACTTGAGAAGTTATCATCAGAAAACGAGCATAGCGTAAAATGCCTTCCAACCCCAGATGAATGGTGAATATTGAATATATTATTTAGAATTCATCATTCATCGTTCCATATTTCTTCCTTAATTTTTACAGGCAATCTCGCTAAATCTGGCAACTCCACTGCTACCGCATCTACAATCTTATCTTTGATATTCAACGGTATATTTAACGGTTCACGTTCTTCTATCCAACAACTAGCGACAGGCAAGGTTAGCTCCATTTCATCCAACGGTCGAGGAATCACCATCACCGCGTTCAATTCCCCAATCCGTTCTGCCTCAAACATTCCCGCTTCCACTGCTACGGCAACGTTAGCTACAGAACCACGAATAATAGCTGTACACAAACCCGCACCAATTTTTTCATAAGCAGCTAAATGAACATCAGCGGATTTGAGCATGGCATCACAAGCGCCTACCATTGCCGGAAAACCCCGCGTTTCCACTAAACCAATTGCTTGATTACTCAATCGGCTGTAATTGCCTTCATCCATCAATTTACTGATGCGGGTAGTAATTGGCAGCACAATATCGAGGTTGGGATAAGGTCGGGGAATCACTAAGCTAGAAACCAACTGACCAAATTGTTCAGCAGTTTGTACACCGGCTTCTACAGCCAGACGCACATCAGCAATGCCACCCCGGACAATCGCCGTACAGTGACCACTACCAATTTTTTCATAGCCTACTAAGTGAACTCCAGCCGACTTTAACATCATGTCAGCTGTGCCAACAATAGCCGGGAAACTGAGAGTCGATACTAAACCCAAGGCAGTATCCTTGAAGTTGTCTCGCTGACGACGACGTGATGGCTGGATAGTTGTAAGAGACCGTTGATTAGATGTTTCCATCGTGAATTCTCCAGGATACTCGCAAAAAAAGACAACTAACAATTAACACTTATTCTGAGTAATTGTCAGAGTTTTCGTCACTCAAGGATTGCCGATGGGGAAACAATGTGACTAACAGTCTGTTAATGTTTCCTTGTCCATATATCTGTGTCCCGAAAGTGTTAGGGGCTTCAGACTTAGCTGGACTGGTTTCGGATTCCTGAGAGTTAGTTTCTGGAGAACCTGGGAGAGTTGTTTCTGTCGAGGTGGAGTCAGTAACCAGGGGCGTTTCTGCCACTGGAGGAGACTGGCTTTTAGGGGTAGGAGAAGGTGGAGATACGGAAGTAGATTGTTGTTTAAAATCTATGAAAGCCGCAGCAGAAAATTGAGTAGAGTTAATTACCTTTTCCTGTGGTTGTGGCTCTGGGGGATTTGTAGAAGTGGTATTTGTGGAAGTCCTTGCTTCCGTTTGATTTTCATCAATCTGCCGACTGCTATCTCCCAAAATTGATCCTGGTGGTACTAATTGTTGAGGTGCTACAGAACAGTTAAATACTGTCGTAGCTGCACCGATACAAGCATTAGAACCGATTTTACCAGAACCAACCATTAAGAACCCGGCTCCCAGGTTTGCTCCTGCTTCTATTTCTAGGATACCCTCATTAACCTGGAGAATTGACCCCATGCCAATACAAACCCCAGGACCAATAATAATTTTGCTGTCGGTAGCTGCTTGAAGTATTACCCCTGGAGCAAGTACCGCGCTGGGATGAATATTCACCTCGCCACTAATATAAGAATCAAATCTGTCGCTGAGGCGAAGCAACGGCACAGACATGGAATTTATTACCTCGGAAGCCGGAAGAATGAGTATTGAAAATTAAGTTGAGGTGGGGAGGTGGGGAGGTGGGGAGAAATATTTACCTCCTGCCTCCTGCCTTCTGCCCTTCGGGTGATGCCTCCGGCACGCCTGACGGCGAACGCCACTTGCTTTATGCCGGGAAACCCGTCCACCGCAGTGGCTCCCCTCCTGCCTCCTATGGACGTTGGATAATTGCTTCCAACACGCGGCGTTTGGCTGCGGAGTCGATACCAATTAAGCGTACGTATTCGCCTGCATATTCAGAAAGGATAGCTTCTAAAGCAGCGATCGCTTCTCTTTCAGATGCAGCCTGAATTTGACCGCAGCTTGCCCAAGTACCCGTACGGAAACGACGTTGGTCTACGTGTTCAACGCTAATCTTAAACCCGCCTGTTAACAACTGTCTCAGTTGGTCTACTACTTCTGTACTCAAGCGAGTGCTGGTTGCGGTTGCGGTTGCGGTTCCACCACCTGTAGCAGCTACTACTGTTTTAGCACTACCAGAAGATACTACTTGACCGTTGGGACGTTGGATAATTGCTTCCAATACCCGACGTTTAGCTTTGCTGTCAATGCCTATTAAACGTACATATTCGCCTTGGTGGTTGACCATACATTCTTCCAAAGCAGCAACTACTTCATTGGCAGAATTTGTTTCAATGGGTTGGCAGCTTTCCCAAGTACCTGTACGAAAACGACGCTCATTTACGTGTTCTGTGCCAATTTTGTAACCATTAGCCAAGAGTTGGCGAATTTGGTTAATAGTTTCCGCACTGAGCCTACCACTAGCAACTGCACCGTTGCCGTTACCGTTACCGTTACCGTTGCCGTTACCGTTGTAGCTGCTGTAAGATGCAGCAGGAGCTTTAAAGCTGGATGTACTTGTAGCTACTACACCATCTGGACGTTGAATGATGGTTTCTAATACCCGTTTTCTGCCATTATCAATGCCAAACAAACGCACGTACTCGCCACTGTGGTCTATCAGACAAGATTCTAATGCTGCGATCGCTTGTCCTAAAGACTTAGTTTCAATTGGCTGGCAGCTTTGCCAAGAACCTGTGCGGAAACGTCTTTGATCAACGTGTTCTGTACCAATTTTATACCCTTGCTCTAGTAGATAGCGTACCTGTTCTACTGTTTCTGCGCCCAATTTGCTTGCCACTTCACTACTCCTTTCCAACTCTTCAACAACAATACTTGTATAAGATTTAGCCCCAGCCAGATTAAGTTCATCCCGAATCGGGGCAATACACTTAAGATCCTCTGCACAGCGATAACCAGCCCGCAAAGCCTGATTTATCCCCACAACGTGGTGAGCAAATTGCTGATCCTGAGCTTGTACATCTGGTAATCGGTCAGCTTGTTGCTGTGTAGTAATTATCGATCCAGAAGCTACGTATTTACCAGGGGGAATTTCTACATCTTGGATTAATGCGTGCATCATGACGATGCAACCAGCCCCTACTCTGGCATTAAACACAGTGGAGCGAAAGCCAATAAAGCAACTTTCCCCTACATAAGCTGGTCCATGAATGAGCGCCATGTGGGTAATAGAAGCATCTTTACCAACCCATACTGAGTAGTTTTTGCCATCATCACCAATTACTCGGCCTTGCTCCAACCCATGAATTACTACACCATCTTGAATATTAGTATTTTCACCAATAAAAAAAGGTGTTCCTTCATCTGCTCTAATCGAAGTTCCTGGAGCAATAATCACATTCTGACCAATCTGTACATTCCCAATTAAATTACAAGAAGAATGTACAAATGCGGTTTGATGTATATCGGGTTCAGCCAAACTCCTTGACCACGGGGTTGGGGGTGCCGCCGTGCTGCGGACTGCCATCGCGAGATTCCTCCTGAAATAAGCTTTTTGTCAGTGCTTAGAAGAAGAAGGCAAAAGGCAAAAGGTGAACCACTGCGGTGGACGGGTTTCCCGACATAAAGCAAGTGGTGAACCCGAAGGGCAAGAGGCAAAAGGCAATAAATAATTTTTATTCTCACTTCCTGTTCCCTGTTCCCTGTTCCCTGTTCCCTGTTCCCTGTCACCTGACTATCTATAATTGGTCTTTTTTGCTGTAAATGAGGCGATCTTCAACGTAAATGGTATCTATTATCGCCACTACTGCTGCATCTAACGGACGTTGTTCATTGCCAAGAACTTGACGAGCGGCACTGCCACGACTGACAAGCACCCACTCATCTACTCCTGCTCCCACAATATCGGCTGCTACCTCATATTCTGGCAGGAGTTTTCCGTCTTCATCTACTAATTGCAACAGCAGTAGTTTGACACCTCTAAGACTGGGATCTTTTTGCGTGCTAACTACTGTGCCACGAACTTTGGCAATTTGCATTATAAATTATGGTCTTCTACCAAAAGGACGAATGGCGTTTACACCTTCCCGGAACTGTTCTACATCTTCTGTATAACGAATTGGGAGAACGTATTCCAAGTTTTCGTGAGGACGAGCAATGATGTGAGTAGACAGCACTTGTCCACCGTTAACTCGCTTCACATTTTCCACACCAGCTGCTACTGAAGCTTGTACTTCGGAAACGTCACCGCGAACGATGACTGTCACCCGACCACTACCGATTTTTTCATACCCTACTAAGGTAACGCGAGCAGCTTTCACCATCGCATCAGCAGCTTCTACTACTGCTGGAAAGCCCAGCGTTTCAACCATTCCCACTGCAATCGACATTATTTTAAATCCTTAAATCAAGTTTTACGACAGGCAAAAATTCCTGCTCAAGCAAGCAACCGTTGTCACAACTTCTAGAAAATCGTGAGTTTTGAAAGTGTGATCCTTTCGATAACGAAAGGCATTCAAGGGCTAAACGGCAAGCCCTCTAGATCATAGCCCGTAGGCATTTGAATTTACTTTTGGTTTGACCCCGTTAATCACTTTGTTTAAACAGTATTTTAAGTGCGGAACTGTTCTACTGCTTCTGTATACCGAATTGGTAAGACATATTCTAGGTTTTCGTGGGGACGAGCGATGATGTGAGTGGATAACACTTCGCCACCATTTACTCTTCTGGCTGCGTCAACACCAGCTGCTACTGAAGCTTGTACTTCAGATACATCACCCCTGACAATCACAGTAACACGCGCACTACCGATTTTCTCATATCCTACTAAGGTAACACGGGCTGCTTTCACCATCGCATCAGCAGCTTCTACTACTGCCGGAAAGCCTTTAGTCTCAATCATTCCAACTGCAATTGGCATCGCAGAACTCCTAAAAATTTAATACAATCTGTACTATGGGTGGAAATTTTTGACGGGGATGCTCATTTTGAGCGAAGAAAATACTTCTAAAATTAAGCATATGAAACCTTGGCATCCCTGGCAACATAAATTACTATAATAGTTTGTAATAAAAAAGTTTTAAAAAACTTAACAAAACTTAATGCACTCCTGAATTCGATCAATGTTCACGGTTTCCTAGAGTGGCCGCTTATGCTTTATAATTTCTTTATTACATTTAGAAAATCACATTCATAACCAGGGCTAACCATATCTGGTCAGGATTGATCAGAGGCTGTATATTGTACCGTCTCAGTCTTTCCTCAATTTTTGCTATCTGCACAGGTATTAGATGAAAAATATATAAGTTTTTAAAATATAAACTATAAAATTCTTTGCTCAGAGTAAAAATACAAATTGCCAATTAGAAGATTAGTGAAGATAAGTAAATGCTGTTAAATCTGTAAACTTATATTTAACTGCCATTGAATAGTGCAGGTTAAAGTAGAAATACTGATTCAAGTTTCTTTGAGAAATAGTTAAGAAAAACTTGATTTTTCCAAAATTAACTTTTTTAAAGTAAATGATTGTTTTCAGGCTGTTTAATAAACTAAAAGCTGAGTCGTCAAGGAAAATTTAAATGAATGACTTTCTATTTTTCACAAGTTGGTTTGTGCCTTTTTATAGCTTACTCGGGGCAATTTTAACATTGCCGTGGGGCATTGGATTAATTCAACGTACAGGACCCAGACCTGCTGCCTACTTCAACTTGTTGACGACCTTGTTGGCTTTCGTCCATAGCCTGTTTGTATTTCGAGATATCTGGAATAGAGATCCAGAAACTTTAATAATTACTTGGTTCCAAGCGGCGGATTTTAAGTTAACCTTTGCTTTGGAATTGTCACCAGTAAGTATTGGGGCAATAGTTTTAATCACAGGATTAAGTCTATTAGCCCAAATTTATGCTTTGGGTTACATGGAAAAAGACTGGTCGTTAGCAAGGTTTTTTGGGTTACTGGGATTTTTTGAAGCCGCCCTAACTGGTTTAGCGATTAGTGATTCTTTGTTCTTAAGTTATGCCTTGTTGGAAGTCCTGACTCTTTCCACTTACTTGCTGGTAGGTTTCTGGTATGCTCAACCGTTGGTAGTAACAGCAGCGCGAGATGCGTTTTTAACTAAGCGGGTGGGAGATTTATTATTGTTGATGGGTGTTGTTACCCTTTCTACCCAAGCTGGTAGTTTGAACTTTTCCGATTTGTATGAGTGGGTGCAAACTGCCAATTTAAGCCCATTGACATCAACATTACTAGGGATAGCATTGATAGCAGGTCCTGCTGGTAAGTGCGCCCAATTTCCCCTACATCTGTGGTTAGATGAAGCGATGGAAGGACCAAACCCCGCTTCGGTAATGCGAAACTCCCTGGTGGTAGGTGGTGGTGCTTATGTTTTGTACAAAATTCAACCAATATTAGCCCTATCCCCAGTGGCGCTGAATGCCTTGGTAGTCATGGGTACAGTGACTGCGGTGGGAGCAACATTAGTATCAATTGCCCAAATTGATATTAAACGAGCTTTATCTCATTCCACCAGTGCCTATATGGGATTGGTATTTTTGGCAGTGGGTTTAGAACAAGGTGGTGTGGCCTTGATGTTGCTGTTAACTCATGCGATCGCCAAAGCATTATTATTCATGAGTTCCGGCTCTATTATATATACTACCCAAAGTCAAGACTTGACAGAAATGGGTGGTTTGTGGTCGCGGATGCCAGCTACTACTACAGCCTTTGTGGTTGGTTCAGCAGGAATGGTAACACTATTACCACTAGGAAGCTTTTGGGCAATGTTGGCCTGGGCTGATGGCTTAGTGAAAGTTAGCCCTTGGGTAATTGCAGTTTTAGTATTAGTTAATGGCTTGACAGCCTTGAATTTAACTAGGGTTTTCCGCCTCATATTCTGGGGAGAACCACAACAGAAAACACGCCGCGCCCCAGAAGTTGGTTGGCAAATGGCTTTTCCAATGGTGACTTTAACTATATTGACCCTACTATTACCTCTCATGCTCCAGCAATGGTACTTGCTTCCAGACTGGGAAAGTATTGATTGGTACATATTAATATCTTTGTTGGCTTCTACCGTATTAGGGGTGAGTATTGGCTCAACAATTTACCTGCATAAAGGTTGGTCAAGATCCACAATTCTGGCATGGAGATTTGTCCAAGATTTATTAGGTTATGATTTTTACATTGACAGAGTTTATCGTGTCACTATCGTCAGTGCTGTAGCTCTGTTGTCAAAAATTTCCGCCTGGAGCGATCGCTATTTAGTAGATGGTTTAGTTAACTTAGTCGGCTTTGCTGCTATTTTCGGCGGACAAAGTTTAAAATACAGCATTTCCGGTCAATCCCAAGCTTATATGTTAACCATCCTCGTAGTGATCAGCGTCCTTGGTTTCTTCATTAGCTGGTCATTGGGTTTACTTGATAAATTGCCTTTTTAAGAAGAGGTGACAGGTGACAGGTGACAGGTGACAGTCAAGAGGGAACAGGGGCAAGGGAAGCAGGTGAAGATTAATAACCCAATGCCCAATGCCCAATGACCAATGCCCAATGACCAATGACCAATGACTAATTACTAATGACAAGCTTATGATGCTGAGTACGTTGATTTTGCTGCCTTTACTGGGTGCAGCGTTAATTGGTTTCTATCCTGCTGCTATCAGTGGGAAAATAGCCCGTAGAGTAGCGTTAGCATTTGCGCTCATTATTTTCTCATGGACAGTTTTCCTGACAATTCAATTTAATCCTGGGGAAGTTGGGATACAGTTTGCTGAATCTTTACCTTGGATAGATGCATTAGGTTTGAACTATAATCTAGGCATAGATGGTTTATCCTTGCCATTACTATTGTTGAATGGACTCTTGACTTGTATTGCCATCTACAGCAGCGATGAATCTCTTCAGCGTCCAAGATTTTATTACTCCTTAATTCTACTATTAAGTGCTGGAGTGATAGGAGCCTTTTTGGCACAGGATTTATTATTATTTTTCCTGTTTTACGAGTTGGAATTGATTCCCCTCTATCTTTTGATTGCAATTTGGGGTGGTGCAAAACGGGGTTATGCTGCAACAAAGTTTCTGATTTATACCGCAGTTTCGGGAATCTTAATTTTAGCCAGTTTCTTGGGGATGGTTTGGTTGAGTAATTCTCCCAGTTTTGGACTAGCAACCTTAAACACCAGTCATCTATCTTTGGCAACACAACTATTACTATTAGTAGGAATTTTGGTAGGGTTTGGCATTAAAATTCCTCTTGTTCCCTTCCATACTTGGTTGCCTGATGCCCACGTCGAAGCTTCTACACCAATTTCTGTGCTTTTAGCTGGGGTATTATTGAAATTAGGAACCTACGGCTTACTGAGATTTGGGATGAACTTGTTACCAGATGCTTGGGTATATATAGCACCTTGGTTAGCAACATGGGCAGTGATTAGTGTGCTGTTTGGTGCTTCCTGTGCGATCGCTCAAACTGACATGAAAAAAATGGTGGCTTATAGTTCTATCGGACACATGGGCTATATTTTATTAGCAGCAGCAGCAGCAACACCTTTAAGCGTCTTGGGTGCAGTCATGCAAATGATTAGTCACGGTTTGATTTCTGCCCTCATGTTCCTGTTGGTCGGGGTTGTGTATAAAAAAGCTGGTAGCCGTGATTTAGACGTGATTCGAGGACTGCTGAACCCAGAACGGGGTATGCCTGTGATCGGCACTTTGATGGTTTTAGGTGTCATGGCCAGCGCAGGTATACCAGGAATGGTAGGTTTTATTTCCGAATTCATTATTTTTCGGGCTAGTTTTGAGGTTTTCCCCGTTCAAACCCTGATTTCAATGCTGGGTACAGGTTTAACTGCGGTTTATTTCTTAATTCTTCTTAATCGTGCCTTCTTTGGGCGTTTATCCACACAAGTAATGAATTTGCCCAGAGTTTATTGGAGCGATCGCATTCCTGCATTTATCTTAGCTGTATTAATTGTGATTTTTGGCATCCAACCCGCTTGGTTAGTGCATTGGACAGAAGCTACGATTACAGCAATGGTAAACACACCCAGCTTAGTGGCAACTATGCCAGTAGATAAAGCTGAGAGAAATTAAAAGGTGTTAGGTTTGTAGTAGAGTTTTATTTATACTACTACCTAATTTTAAAATTTCTCTCATAGCAGTTCCCATGCTCGTGAGGTACAAAGTTTTTTAGTTTTAGGGAACAGGGAACAGGGAATAAATTTGTGTGTACTTCATTAGACTGGGAAACGCTATAGTCTCATGTATTTATTTTTAATTTTCTGGAGAAACACTAATGGTTAAGATTAAAAATAAACCTGTTAATCATCCTTTAGCTGAGTATGTTAATCGCTTAAAAACTGGGGAAGCTTTACTTAAAGACAGTCCCGAAAATGTTTTAGAAGTTGTCGGCATTCTCAAAAGTTATGGTGTGGTTTTAGATGCTTATTCTAAAAATCTAATTTATATTGCAGAACATCAATTTTTAGTAATTTTTCCCTTTTTTAAATATTTTGATGGAGAGATTTCTGTCCAGAAATTATTTCGTCACTTGTGGCATGACAGAATTAATTTTGAATATGCAGAATATTGCATGAAAACCATGATGTGGCATGGTGGAGGTGGTTTAGATACTTATTTAGATAGTCAGGAATTTGCTGATATATGCAAAGTGGTGATTAGTGCTAAATTGAAGAACAATCCCGTAATGTTGGGCATGAATCAACTGTTTCCCGACTTTTTAATAGAGCAGGTGCGCGTTTCTGCTTATTATAGTGGGTTAGGTCAATTTTGGCGAGTCATGGCTGATATTTTCCTCAGCTTATCAGACCTGTATGATCAAGGGAAAATTAAATCAATTCCTGAAGTTGTAGATCATATTAAAGCTGGTTTGGTTGCAGATGCAGTTAAGCCAATTACCTACGATGTGAAAATTGATGGTAAAGTCTATGAAATCATTCCTAAATCAGTTGGTTTAACATTTTTAGCAGATACAGCAATTCCTTATGTAGAAGCAGTATTTTTCCGGGGAACTCCGTTTTTGGGTACAGTTTCCCTGAACGCGCAAGCATATCAAGTTCCCCCAGATCAATCTAGATTTCAATATGGTGCATTATACGCTGATCCTTTACCTATTGGTAGTGCGGGTATTCCTCCTACTTTGTTAATGCAGGATATGCGCCATTATTTACCAGAATACTTACACAGTATTTATCGTCGCAGTCGTCGCGGTGAAGATGATTTGCGGGTACAAATTTGTATAAGTTTCCAAAAGTCGATGTTTTGTGTAACTACCGCTGCAATTTTAGGACTGTTACCTTATTCTTTGGATAGTGAAGATTTGTCTGAGCAAAAAGCGAATCAGGTTTATTTAGAAAAGTGGATGGACAGGTTAAAAACTTCGCAGATATTGGAAGTTAATAAATAGGATAGTTAGTAAATTGCATTTGCAATGGAAAGGGCGGGCAAGATGCCCACCCCACAAGAGTGGTAGAGGATATTTTTTTATATTTCTGGTTCTATTCCTAAAGCACGTAATTGGGCAATGAGGCGATCGCTTTTTTGCCGTTCTTGTTCAGCCCTTTCATCACCATCCAATAATAAATTACCATCTAAATCCCACCAACGTAACCAAGGTAATTCCATATTTTGATATTGTCCTTGCCAAATACCTATTTCAACACCCATCGGTGTAATTGGATAATGTCCCCGTTCATTTGCTGGTAATAACTGATATTGTCCACCAATTAATTCATAAACTTCTACACTGGCTTTATTCACTTCATAAATACCATAAAATGCTGGTTTAATTACTTGTTCATAAATCCAAAATTTACCCTGCCAAGGAGTTTGATCTCGTTCTTCTTCACCATTTCCAGAAACAAATTCTAAGGCAATTAATGGCGAAATATATTCTTGCCAAAGCACATAAGAACGGCGAATTTTACCATTTAATAATGATGGAACATTGGGAACATAAAACCAATCAGGTGCTTCTGCACCGCGTTCTGGGGGATCGGTAATACGCCAGTAAATACCGCAATCTTGACCTATAGTATATTGTCCATCGGGATGGCGTTTTTGTAATACTGGTTTAATGGACTGAGTTAGTAGAATGCTTTGGGGATGTTCTTGCCAGTTTATACCATTAATTTCTGGGAGTTGGGTATGATCTGGGAGACTGGTTTCTGTGTAGGGGCGGTTGGTTGCAGAGGTCATGGTGTCCTCGCTGGTTGTGAGGTTTGTTTTAGTTTAGCAATATAGGGGAAGTTGGGGTAAGGAATGACTTACAGCATTTTGAACATAGTGATCGCAGTTTTCAGTAATTCCATTTTTAGAGAGATCACCTATTTGTAAATTCTGTCTACCATAAGCTGAAGCATTACGCTAAAATTTAATTACAACCTATATTTGTGATTTTAACTATGGTAAATTCTTGCAATCAATCCTCAATATCCTTAGAATCTCTCATCAGTGAAATTGAAGCAACACCCCAAGAATACTGGACAGAATTACTAGACACATTACGCCAGTTTCGTGAGAAAATTAGTTTACCAAATTCACCCATTATCAATCCAGAACAAGCTCAAAAAAATCAGGCAGCAATTGAGCTTTTAGACTCTTGGCTGAATGAAAATGAAGATGCTACTGAACATCAACAAGCCTGGGAATTTCTCAAAAATACTCTTGATGAAGATCGTTTATCTGATCGCCCTTTATTTCCATGAATCGTTTAATTTTATTAGACTCTGGTCCTCTAGGAATGGTAACAAATCCTAAAGCAAAAGGTCTTCCTCTAGCCTGTCAACAATGGTTAAAAAGACTTTTAGCACGAGGTGAACGGTTTGCAATCCCAGAAATTGCAGATTATGAAGTACGTAGAGAATTACTGCGTGCAAATTTATTAAAAAGTGTCCATCGTCTCGATAACTTAAAACAAACCCTTGAATATATTCCTATTCAAACAGAGACTATGCTATTAGCAGCAAAGCTTTGGGCAGAAGCAAGACAAACCGGGCAACCTACAGCCGACGACAAAGCCTTAGATGGAGATATTATTCTCTCTGCTCAAGCTCGCCTAATTGCTAATGATACGACAGAAGTAATCGTTGCAACGACAAATATTGGTCATTTAAGTCGATTTATTACGGCTTCTGATTGGCAGGTTATTAATTGAGAAAATTATAGGGCGATATCGCTGATCTTGTAGGGTGTGTTAATTAAATGCAACAAACCTTGTAAGTTTCGTGTGAGAAGTTATACTGACACGATAATCGCTAATGATCCTATCGCCTATTTCTAAAGTTGGTATCCAATGCCTACAAAGACTATCTAGCAGTAGGGCAAATTTTCAGGCTTGAGTTGTAGAGGTTAGGATGCTCAAACCCACTAATTTAGATGAATATCGAGACTGGGCTAAACAAAACCTGTCTATTGATTTTAGTAATCCAAAGATTGCAAGACTTTATGAAACTAATTTAACCAATATTTACAATGCGATAACGCAGCACAGCTTTTTTGTGTTTTTCTCATCCCAAGCTTCAAGGTGGCAAGAGGAATACAATCAAAAAACTTGTTCAGACCTTTTCATGGGTAGTAATGATCCAAGATTAGTTACAAAACCATACGAATCCGCCATTGAGAAAACATACAGAGTAAATATTTTATGGAATAAAGATTTTCCAAAAGAACCTAAGAAGGGTTGGGTCAATCATCAAAACATTTTTACCCAATTCAATGATCTTGTGCGAGGCACTTTAGTATGCCGATTTATAGATGGTCCTGCTTTCATCGCAAAGAGAATCATTGAATACGCAAAAGAGCATAATTTGAAATATAGAAAATATAGCCAAGAAAGAGATGATGGATATTATGCGTACCATGTATATATTTCTTCTCCTGCAAAAATCTTTGATATGGAATGGAATGAAGAAGATGTTTATGTTGAAGCAGAAATACAAATTACAACTCAATTACAAGAAGTCCTGAAGGACTTAACACATAAATTTTATGAAAAGCAAAGAATTTCTTTAGATAAAGATACAAGTAAATGGAAATGGGATTTCGCATTTAGTCGTTTTAAGGTGGGTTACTTGAGCCATACTCTACACCTGTTAGAGTCAATTATTCTAGAGTCTAGAGAGAAGGTATTGGGAGGTAATTTGATAGACAACGAAGATGTAGAGGAAGACATCAATGGCTAAAAATTATATTAATACTTATACGATCAATAGTATTTTGCATTTGATGGAGAACGGTAGTCTCACTGTTCCAGCATTTCAACGTGGATTTGTTTGGCGTAAAGAAAATGTTAAAGAGCTTTTTGAAAGTATTAACGGTGGCTACCCTATTGGAATATTAATAGCAGTTGAACATGATCAAAAACATTTTGAAGTCGCCTCTAATAAATTAACTTTATTCCCGGAAATTTCCCCTGAAAATATTTTATCAACGAAACGGCTTTGGATATTAGATGGTTCTCAGAGACTTGCATCTCTTTACAATGTTCTTCTTGGAAAAGACAATTCTTTTGCACTTATCTATGATTTAGAAAGAAAAAAATTCTCATTTCCAGATAAATTTAAAGGAAAAAGTGTATTTTTAAATATGTCATCTTTGTTTAAGGTTAGAGAATATATGCAGCTACAAGCTGAGATTTCAAAACTTAGGAACAGTGAAACATTACTAGAAGAGTTATACGAAATGCACAATAGATTTACAAATTATCAAGTGCCAATACAGGTTATTACAGATGTAAATGATCCAGACATAGTTGAGATATTTATGAGGATAAACACACGTGGAATATCTCTTAGTAAAGATGAAGTTGAAAAATCAACCAAATACAGGAATGCAGAGCAATAGCTGGATTTTTATTATGGCATTATGGCGTGTTGTGAGGTTTCTTTTAGTTTAGCAATAGAGGGGAAGTTGGAGAGCGATCACACCTAATTCAATAAATGCAATCGCTATCTATTCTAACTAACCTTCCCCACCCCTGCTAAATCCAAAATCGGCGCGATCGCATCTTCTTTTTTCACTGCCATAATATGTACACCCTGACACAAACCCCGTGCCATCTGCACTTGTTCGGCTGCAATTTTCATCCCTTCCTGTAACGGATGTTTGGCTTTTGCTAACCTCTCAATAATATGATCAGGAATATTCACACCGGGAACCATTTTATTAATAAACTGGGCATTTTTCGCAGACTTCAACAGAAAAATTCCTGCTAAAATTGGTTTATTGTAACGAGATGCAATTTGATCCATGAATTTTTCTAATTTTTCAAAATCTGTAATTAATTGACTTTGAAAAAATTGCGCTCCGGCTTCTATTTTCTTTTCAAACCGACTTTGTAAACCTGACCAACTTTTAGACTGTGGATCGACTGCTGCACCGGCAAATAAATCTAATGCCCCATCATTCAGGGTTTTATGATTAAAATCAACACCCTGATTCATATTTCTAATTAACTGCAATAATCGCACAGATTCTAAATCAAAAACTGCTTTTGCATCGGGGTGATCACCTGCTTTGACAGGGTCGCCGGTTAAAGCTAAAATGTTGCGGATGCCTAAAGCATGAGCGCCCATTAAATCAGCTTGTATTCCGATTCTATTGCGATCGCGGCAAGCCATCTGACAAATCGGCTCAATGCCATTTTGCAATAAAATCACCGAAGCTGCTAAAGACGACATCCCCAACACAGCGCGGCTACCATCGGTAATATTGACAGCATGAACTCTCCCCTTAAGAGTCGCCGCCATTTCTATGGTATGGGTGATATCTCCCCCTTTTGGGGGTGCTACTTCCGCAGTAATGAGAAAATCTCCTGCTTGTACCGCTTTGCGGAAGTTGTTTAATGTACTGGTGCGATCGCTATCCTGCATAGTTCAATTTTAATTTTGAGGTTTTCTTAAAGGTAAACTGAATTACACTCTCTAGGTTAAACCTCAGCGATTAGAAATCGCAGCTACAAAGACAAAACCCACCTGCGTGGGTTGATTTTATGAAGTCCGCAGAGGCGGACTTTGTTTGTGTAGACGCGTTCGCGTTCGCGCAGCGTGGCGTTAGCCATAGCGTGCCGGAGGCTCTATTATATTCGCCTTTATTTGTTACCTACAACTTTGCTGTATAACCTAATGCAGCTTTGACATCTGCTAAAGTTTGGTTGGCTATAGCTTCCGCTTTTTCCCTTCCATCCCGCAATACAGACTCTAAATAACCTTTTTCTTCCATTACCTCCTTATATTTATCCTGAATCGGTTTTAAAGCATTTATCGCTGTTTCAGTCAACAAAGGTTTAAACTGTCCCCAACCCATATCTGCACACTCAGTCGCTACTGCTTCCTTCGTCTTCCCAGACAGCAGCATATACAAAGTTAACAGGTTATGACATTCTGGACGGTCTACATCATCAAAGGTTAAACCCCTCACCAAATCAGTTTTACAGCGTTTAATCTTCTTAATAATTTGATCTGGTGGATCTAAAACATTAATTCGGCTTAACTCCGACGGGTCCGACTTGGACATTTTCTTTGTCCCATCGGTCAAACTCATTACCCTTGCACCTTCTTTTCTAATCAAAGGATTTGGTAATTTTAATACAGGCTTATCCTTAGCAAATTGATGATTAAACCTGTTAACAATATCCCTCGCTAGTTCTAAATGTTGCTTTTGGTCTTCACCCACCGGCACTTTATCCGCTTGATAAAGTAAAATATCCGCAGCCATCAACACCGGATAAGTCAACAACCCAGCACTGACATTTTCACCTTGTTTAACGG
This sequence comes from Anabaena sphaerica FACHB-251, assembly GCF_014696825.1. Lineage (NCBI taxonomy): Bacteria > Bacillati > Cyanobacteriota > Cyanophyceae > Nostocales > Nostocaceae > Anabaena > Anabaena sphaerica. Next base: position 102,849 of record NZ_JACJQU010000013.1, read on the forward strand.
CCTTTTCCTTAAATTGAATCATGTCTTGCAACCAATTTAAGGGAGTGATGCAGTTTAGCAACCAACAAAGTTCACTGTGTGCAGAAACGTGAGATTGCACAAAAATGTTAGAGTATTTTAAATCAATGCCACAGGCTAAATATAAAGCAGCGATGGTGTAAGTATCAGCCGCTAAGGTGGCGGGGTTATGTGGTACAGTGATTGCGTGTAAATCTACCACACAAAAGAAATTTTCATACTGGTCTTGAATTTCTACCCAGTTGCGAATAGCACCCAAGTAGTTACCCAAGTGTAAGTTACCAGTTGGTTGAACTCCCGACAGAACGCGCTGCTTACCCATTATTTCTTAGTTATCTCCTCTTCCCCGCTTTGTTAGGTGGCGGTTACATGACCTATTTTAGTAGTCATTGGGGATTCATGATGGGGGGTTGGTTAATATAACTTGAGTAAAAAGACCCACATTCTAATGAGGATTTGGGTCGCAGTAATTAATTTTGTTCTAACTGAATAACCTATAGTATGTAGATTCACTAATTTGTTCATTTTGAACATTTTTGTAATACACATAAAAATGTTCAATTTGAGCATTCTTTTTTTCACAGGGTCAACTAAAGTTAACTTTAAGTCTGAAGCGAGGATTTGGTCGCAGTAGTTAATTTTGTTCTAACTTGTCCGTACTGAGTCTTTAGTCTACTTGCTTCCTTACTCTCGTTTCAGGTCTAATAAAACCTTTGGAGGCTTTATAAACTTTTCCAAAAAAGAGCAAGTTTTAGCGTTTGTTGTATTAACTTTGGTTTTTGGTTCATTAGTTTTAGCAGTAATTGATCCCTCAACTCGTGGAACATTTACAGATTTGACCAAAGTCGCAGTAGGAACTTACATAGATTTCCATATACCTGCACCAAGACAAAGAACTACACCAAGACAAAGAAATTAGCTTTTAAACTAAATCTATAATCGCTACTTGTTAGACCTCTTGCTAAAGTTTATCCTATTCTTTCTAGACTTTAGGCAAGAAGTCTATTACTGCCTTCTCGGTCTAAGATTGATTACCTATCTTCCTTTCTTCTTCCTTCGTGTTCTATCCCTTCAGGACGCTACGCGAACGTGTCTTCGTGGTTCATTAAAACTGTATTTTTTCTATACCGCATTCATTTCTTTTATTAAGAATGAAATTTCATAAATCTGTACCTACCGATGGATAAAAACTCACTTTCCCATCTGTTATACTCCAGAATAAGTGGGTTTTGATAAGTAAGCAAATCAGAGGAATATGTTTCATGAAAGCTTTACTACTATGGCCAATCATGCCTAATTCTTTCTGGTCTTATCAGGAAACTCTTGATTTGGCTGGGTTAGGTGCTACAAATCCCCCATTAGGTTTAATCACAGTAGCAGCAATGTTGCCAAGTGACTGGGAAATTAGATTGAGCGATCGCAATGTTCGTCTTGAAACTGATGCAGATTGGCAATGGTGTGATATGGTCATCATCTCTGCCATGATCATCCAAAAACAAGATTTTAGTGAATTAATTCAAAAAGGTAAAAAGTTAGGTAAAAAGGTTGCAGTCGGTGGACCTTTTGCCACATCTGTACCAGAATTTGCTTTAGAAGCAGGAGCAGATTATTTAATTTTGGATGAAGGGGAATGTACTATCCCCATGTTTTTAGCAGCGTTAGAACAGGGAGAAGAAAAGGGAATTTTCCGTTCTATAGAAAAACCAGATGTTACCCAAACTCCCATCCCCCGGTTTGATTTGCTGGATTTAAATGCCTATTATGCAATTACAGTACAGTTTTCTAGAGGATGTCCTTTTCAATGTGAATTCTGCGATATTATTACCCTTTTTGGTCGTAAGCCACGCACGAAAACACCAGAACAAATTCTTGCAGAATTAGAAGTATTATATCAGATGGGTTGGCATCGTTATATATTTATAGTTGATGATAATTTTATTGGCAATAAACGTAATGCTAAAGTTTTTCTGCGGGAACTGATTCCCTGGATGGAGAAACGTAATTATCCCTTCAGTTTAATCACAGAAGCTTCTTTAAATCTTGCAGAAGATGATGAATTACTAGAATTGATGGTGAAAGCTGGGTTTGTTATGGTATTCATGGGAATTGAAACCCCTGATATTGCGAGTTTAGTGGGAGTTAATAAAGAACAAAATACCCGGAGTTCTTTGGTAGAATCCTGTGATAAAATTACTATAGCAGGATTACAAATCATGTCTGGTTTTATCCTGGGTTTTGATAATGAAAAACAAGGTGCAGGTAAACGCATTCAAGAGTTTGTAGAAGCAACGAATATTCCCCAAGCTCATCTCAGTTTACTGCAAGCATTACCAAATACAGCAATGTGGACTCGTTTACAACAAGAAGGACGTTTAATAGATGGTTTAGGGAAATATTTTACTTCTCAAAAATCTCTCATGAATTTTGCCCCTACTCGTCCGATGACAGAAATTGTCAACGAGTTTATTGAGACTTTTTGGAATTTATATGAACCCTTACCTTACCTAAAACGGACTTTTCGCCATTTTCAAAAAATGCCAAATTGGAGACCTCAACACAACCGCATTTTAACTAAGGCAGAATGGGGTTTTTTAATGGCTATTTGTTGGCGACAAGGTATATTACGTTCTACCCGATTTTATTTCTGGTGGCAGTTGATGATCATAGGTTTTAGCAAACCTAATTTATTGTATGAATATTTAATTACTTTAGGTATAGGTGAGCATTTTTTCACTTTGCGTCGTGAGGTAAAGGCAGAACTAGAAGCAGAGTTAGCATTATTAAAACTACAAGAAGGTAAGCAAGAAACGGCAAGTTTGCAATTAGAAACTGTGAGTTGATTTACAAAAACAAGATACCCGATGTTTAACAAAGCCGAGTATCTGATCCTGAGAGATTTTCACAAAAAAGCAGTTCCCATGCTGGTGAGGTACAAAGTTTTTTAGTTTGAGAGAACAGGGAATAAATTGGTATGTACTTCATTAGACTGGGAAACGCTATAAGTTAGGGTTGCTATAGTAGCATAAATACAGTAATAGCATCACTACTAAAAAATGTCCCAGGTTTTAGAACAATCAATTAAAATTAATGCCCCTGCTACAGTAGTAGAGCAATGTTTTACAGATTTAACTTTAATGCACCGCTGGCTTAACCCTGTTCTGCGTTGCCAACCTGTGGGAAAAGTGTGGAGTACCGAAATAGGTAGTCGCAGTCGGTTTATGATTCAAATTCCTGTGATTAAACCTACTTTAAAGACTGTAGTTGTCGAACGACAACCGGGTTTGGTAGTCTGGGGATTTAAGGGATTTTTCCAAGGTAGCGATCGCTGGGAATGTCAACCACTCCCAAAAGGTACACTCTTAGTTAACCGTTTTGAGTTTAAAATTCCTAACCCTGTCGTCAGTTGGGGTTTTAATACCTTCGCAGCATCTTGGACAAAAGCCGATATGCAAGCACAACTGCGACGTTTCAAACGAGTTGCAGAAGAACTAGCTAATTCTCCTAAGTATTCTTCGTGAACTGCTTGGCAAATTCTATTGCTTCTTCTGCTGTGGTGACATTCCCCTCAGCTTGCGCGACAGCAATTTCACTCAATATTTTACCCACAAGTGGCGAAGCCGGAATATTGAGTGCTATAATCACCTCTTTACCACTCACCAACGGTGAGGGGTGAGCTACCAAATCATCAGGGTTCAGGTAACGGTCGATCAAGGGTGCATAAACGCATAGCGGATTATCGCCAGACATCGCCTCTACTATATCATCTGCTAAGGCTAAGGCAGTTGTAGCATTAAATACAACTCCCACGTCCTGAAACAAAAAATACTGTTCTCGTAGGGACATATTAACTACTTTGAACTGCGGGAACAGTCGCAGGGCGGTAGTTACACCGCGAATTTCTGCACGGCTATAAGTTAGTTGCTGTAGTTCAGCATCAGCTATTTCTGGGTTTGGATGAACAAGACAAGCAAGTTTGGCAATACCTAACCAAGTCGTTTTGACGGTATCACGGATAGCTTGTTCCAGTTCTTGCCCTAATTGTGGATATGTTTCCCCTATCAAGCTGCAAGCTTTATCAACTGCGGCTAGTTTCTGCAAGCTTTCACGGTGGCAATTTGTAAAAAAACTTGTTAGTAAATTATCTTCCCAGGCACTGGTTAGCCAAGATGTACCCTGAGAACTGGCTAAAAGATAACCAATTTCTACCCGCACTCGTTCAGATGCTACCTTATTTATATCTGCTGCTAAGGTGCGAATAGTGGCTTGGGTAGCTGGTTCAATTGTAAACCCCAGTTGGGCAGCTTGACGATATGCCCGCATCAACCGCAAAGGGTCATCTTGCAGATTTTGGGGTGATATCATGCGTAATAAACCGGCTTCTATGTCTGCACAACCTTGCAGCGGGTCGATAATTTCCTGGGTATGGGGATTATAAGCGATCGCGTTTATTGTAAAATCCCTTCTATGCAAATCCGTGATTAAACTGTCTCCTTCCTGTTGGGCAAAATCAGCGGTAGCATGGGGAAACACCACACGGGCAATTTTTCTTTCCGCATCGAGTAACACAAAACCAGCTTGATAATGTCGAGCGATCGCACTTGCCACTTTTACCGCATCATCTGGGATAATAAAATCTAAATCTAAATATTCCCGACTTCTGCCCAAAATCGCATCCCGCACTGCACCACCCACCATGTAAGCAGGTTGTGGCAACAATTCCAGGCTGAAAGGCCAATTTTGGGCATCTAGACGAGAAATAACTAAATCATTCATTGTAATAAAAATCAACCCACCAACTAATGCTTAACACTTTTTCCTAAGCTACATTAACTATAAAGGTTCTAGGAGTTGGTTCTATTATGTGTATTTGCGTGAATTGCCACTATGTAGACCGTTGTGCAACCTACAATGCTGTAGAAGCACAGCACCAACAGCCCCACTTGACCGAAAACCCAAATTTTGACCCTAATGAACCTTCCATCAATGTTAATATTCGCACAAAAGGCGAAATAATTGAAATGGAATGGGATGTAGTGGGTTGTCTCAGCTTTAAACAAGAAATGGGTAAATGGGCTAAGTTGCGACCCGGTGAATTAGTACCCACTTGAATTTTAGATTTTAAATACCCATATCCCCGACTTCTCAAAGAAGTCGGGGATATTAGGAGACTATGCTTTATTTTATAATCTATATTTGCAGTTACTCTGATAAATCACTTTGACCACTAAACTAGAACCTCTCCCCCCCACAAAATACGCTTTAGCACTGCACACCACTACACCCGAATTAGGTCTAGTAATTAGCAACTTTGCAGAAGATACCCGCACCCATGTTTGGAATTTAGGACGTGATTTATCTAGTCATATCCATCAATATTTAATTGATTTGATTCAACCCCAAACCTGGACAGATTTAGCTTTTATTGCCGTTGCTAAAGGACCTGGAGGTTTTACAGGAACTCGTATTGGTGTTGTTACAGCCCGCACTTTAGGACAACAGTTAGAAATTCCCGTATTTGCAATTTCCACTTTAGCCGCTGTAGCTTGGCAGATCCCCCCAACCCCCCTTGAAAAGGGGGGCTATATCTCCACTGATAAAGGGGTTGATGTTCCTATCTATGAAGGAGTAGATGTTCCCCCCTTATTAAGGGGGGTTAGGGGGGATCAAATTATTGCTGTAGAAATGCAAGCACAAAGAGGGCAAGTTTTTGGTGCAATTTATCAAATAGCTGCTGATAATTCTGGCATTATTGCATTATTACCAGATACTGTATTTACACCAGAGAAATGGCAGGAAACCTTAGCTAATTGGCATACAGAATATCAATTAATTAAAGCCACATCTGGGTTAGCTGCAACCGTCAGCAGTATTTTAGAATTAGCTTATTTAGAGTGGCAACAAAATAAACGTCCTCATTGGTCAGAAGCTTTACCATATTATGGACAGCATCCTGTAGATCTTTAATAATAGAATCAATTAATAGTTGAATTAGTGGGTTAAGAAATATGACACTGACTCAAGATACTATCAAAACTGTACAATTAATTCCACCTTTGGAAAACGGCGATAGACTTACCCGCATGGAATTTGAACGTCGTTATCATACCATGCCAGAGGTGAAAAAAGCCGATTTAATTGAAGGAATTGTTTATATGGCATCACCAGTAAGAATTAGAAGTCACGGAAAACCCCATGCTTACATCATGACTTGGTTAGGTTTTTATGAATCGGCTACACCAGGGGTAGAACTAGCTGATAATGCCACTGTGCGTCTAGATGCAGATAACGAACCTCAACCAGACGCACTGTTAAGAATTGAAACCGGTGGACAGTCGCGGATAAGTGAAGATGATTATGTTGAAGGTGCGCCAGAATTAATTGTAGAAATTGCTGCTAGTAGTGCGGCTATTGATGCCCATGATAAACTGAAAGTATATCGTCGAAATCAAGTACAAGAATATTTAATCTGGCGAGTTTATGATGGTGAATTTGATTGGTTTATTTTAAAAGATGGAGAATATCGCCAGCTAGAAGCTAATGCTGAAGGTGTGATTTGTTCTCAGGTTTTTCCTGGTTTAGGGTTAGATAAATCTGCTTTGTTAACGGGCAATTTAGCTAAAGTATTAGAGATTTTACAGCAAGGTTTAGCAAGTGCAGAACATCAAAGTTTTGTGGAAAACTTAGGATAGTTATTTTAACCTTGCTGTATTAATTGATGAAAGATAAACTTTCTAGTCTTGTTGATGAGTTTCCAACCAGTTCAATAAATCCTCAATAGCGGTAAAATCTAGTAATGCTTCACCAAGTTCTTCCAACTGATTTAGAGAAAGAGTTTGAATTTTCGCTTTAGTTTCTTGTGGTAATTCTCCAAACCTTTTTTGTAATAGTCGTACCACAATATTTTGCTCACCTTCTGTTATTCCTCGTTCGTAGCCAATGCGCTCACCTGTAGTAATATAAGCCATAGTTCGCTCCTGTTCAAATTGTTTAAAATCTTGCCAAAATTCCGCTTCTAATGCCTTTGGTAACATCATAACCCAGTCTATAAAGCGGTAAAGGTTACGAATATCCTTTTCTTGCAAACCTTGTTCATACAATCGACGAATTAAGCTGAATTTCCAGGTTTTGCGTTCTGTGGGTTTTTTACTGGTTTGTTGTGTCTTTAAATGTGCCATTACCACCGTTGCAAAAGGATTATCGCTGGCTTCTAATTCTGTCCAACGGTTTTGGTAATCTAGCAATTTGACTGTGCCAAATTCAAAGTTTAACCTGGTATCAGGATAATTATAACTGTATTGGTTTGGTCGCCATTTGGGGTCTGCATCGCATAAAATAGCGACACTAATGGCAGGTTTAGCGAAACGGTCAAAAATCCGCAGGGTGTATGAAAACATCCTTTCAGGAAAGAGTTCTTCTGGTTTAGCCTGAATTTCTATATGTATCAACAGCCAAATTTCTTCTCCTTGGTGTTGCCACACTTTGACTAATTTATCTGCATATCTTCTTCCTTGTTCAGCGTCGCGGGCTATTTGTTGAAATTCTTTATCTAGAAATTCGTGGGGTATTTCCCAGTTAATTAATGCGGCTGTTTGGGGGAAGAAAAATTGCATTGCTTGGGGAAAGTATGCTTCTAATATTTCTTTCCACGGGCTATCTTGGTCGGCTCTTTCTCGTTCTTCTGTCATTTGTTATTTGGTAGATGGTACGGTTATTTTATATTGTTTAGTGATGGGTTAAGAAAGTCTGTTTACAGAGATTTTTAGGTAAATGAACTACATCTTTTTTATCTCACGCAGAGGCGCAGAGGAAGAGAGAAACAAGAGTTTGGTCTCAATAAATGAAAAATTCTGTCCCAAGTAAATTCACCATTCAAATCTGATTACTTCTTCAATATGATCAGGTAATTTAGTATCTTGATCGATATTTGCTTTTTCAATCTGTGTTAATTCTAGATTTTTGGCTCCAGAAAGGTCTACTTGTTGTAGGTTTGCTTGAAACAAGTTTGTCAAATGCAGGTTCGTTCCTGCTAAAGGAAATGACTCTTGTAGGGTTGCTTTATTAAGCTTTGCCTGACACAAATTAGCTCCAGCAAGGTTCACTTTTTGCAAAATGGCTTCCGAAAAATTTACCCATTGGAGACTCGAATTCCAAAGAGATACATCTTGCAAACTAGCTTCTTGGAACGATGCAAGGTCTAAGTTACTGCAATAGAGGTCAACTCTCTTTAAGTTTGCTCTATCAAGATTTGCCTCTCTGATATCAATAAAAGTTAAATTCAATCTCTGATTTTCCTGCTCATTTTCACAATTACGTCGTCCTATAACGGTCAGGGCTGCTTGAATGTCTACCCGAAGTTTTGGTATTTCCTCCTTCTCTCCTTCCTCTTCTTTCTTCAAAGGTGCATTTTCTCGCACAAAAGCTGTGAGGACTTCCATAACTGTCCAATGATATTTTTCCGGTGCATCTCTAGCAATTTGTTCTAGGGCATAAATTCCGCCTAATTTTATTTCAATTTCTTTATTACCAAGCAATTCAATCGCTTTAGAAAAACGTTCTGTAATTTGTTTATCTTCTGCTGCTTGTGCATTTCTATTTGCAGCTTTAGCATTGTCATTAGCAGCGTTAGCACTTCTCGATGCTTGGTAAGCATTAAAAAAAACTGCTATTCCAGCAAAAATTGTTCCTGTAGTTGTTACGGCTGAAAGACCATACTGTAATCTCTTCTCTATTTCTAAACCTTTAGGATTTAAAAACGCAAAATCCGAAAAAGAAAATATCAAGATAACAGTAAAAAAGAAGATAGAAAAAATAATCCCTAGAATTATCAACAAACTCTTGAAACTTTCTGTATTATTCTCAGACATAAATAAATTGTTCTCCTCACATTTTAACAACAAGCATAGGTATACAAAACCTTAGAAAAATCTAACTGTTTAAGTGCAGAAGGCTGAATAAAAAAGTTACCAATTCCCGCATCTCCCCACATAATTGAGTTATCATCATCAGAGTCCATTTGCAATAACAGAAAATCGTAACCTTCCTCTCCCTCTACATTTTCTCGATCATCATTTTGCACAAATGCCGGATATCCTCCTAAACGATGTCCTCCTAATAATTCCTCATATTTTTCTTCATACTCATTAATCAAATCATCTACGAGTTCTTCTAAAGAATTTTTCATTGCTTTAGTTAGATTACTTTGTTTAAAGATGGGAAAATAGCTTTTAACTAATGATCTAAACCGATAATCTGATGCACTAATTGGATTTGATTTAATGGCGAAATTCAAGGCTAAACAGTCTACTAATGGTAAACCTATTCCTGGAGGTAAAAAGTCAAAATTATCTAGGAGATTATCAATATTCAAATCTGGTTCAGAAAAGTAAAGAACTCGAAAAGTTGTTTGTGCTAATTGTAGGTATTCTTCAAGACCATAGGCTGTTTCACCTGCGGCTTCAATATAAAATTGAAGTATCCCTTTTTCCGGTAAATCTTCTAAATTAGGAGTTTCTGAAAAGTTGATTTGTGCTAAAAGATGAAGGGGAGTACCATCTGGGGCTGTGGGATAATCAAGATGTTTAGGAAAGTAAGGTAAGCCACCAAATTTACTTTGCCATAGCGTAGTTTCTGTTGTTGAATATGGATTGATTTCTATAAAAGGTTTAGTAATGGTCTTGGCAAATTCATCTACCTGATTTTTTAATTCTAAGAACATTCCATACAATTCATCTGGCGTAAAATCTTTGTTATTTTCATCTACTGGGATAGACTCGATATCATACCAACCGTGTGTGAGTAATTCTTGAATACTTTGATTAAAAAAAGCTTCTGCTTCGGCTTCAGAAGAGAATTCATGCAGTTGTTGATAATGGGTAACATTGCAGCCGTCTAAATGAATGGAAGTTCTGAGGGAACTTAATCTCAATATTTTATTGCATTTCATAAAACTTAACCTGTGATGTGATAAAAAAGTGAAATTCACTATTTCAGAAATTCTAAAATCTTAGACATGAAAGTAAAGATATCATTTATTCCTTGACTCGATTGGGAAAAGATATTTCCAGGACAACACACCCGATATCAGTTTTGAATGGGCCATGAATTTCTCCTGGTGGTCTACTAGCATAATATCCACTCTCTAACCATATATCAAAAGCTGCGTCGTAAAGACGACCGCTAATCACAAAAATCTCTTCAGGATAAGGATGACTTTTCGCACCTAAATGAGTTGTATCAGCACCAGGATGGAATCGAGTTAAACGGGTATATTCACCAGTCTCTTCATCTATGCTCAGAGTTAGTTCTTCTGCTATTTGTTCCAGACCTTTGATTGGTTGCCATTTTCCTTGATTTTCTGAACTCAATGGATTCCAGTAAATGATGGTGGATTTTGGCATAGTTCTTTGTTTATTTGTTTCAAGAAGTTGAATTTGAAATTGTTTTTACTGTTCAATTTTGAGCATAAATCAAGTTTACTGCTTCTTTTTTCTCAACTACAAGCATAGGTGTAAAGAACCTTAGAAAAATCCAAACGTTTAAGTGCAGAAGGCTGAATAAAAAATTGACCTACACCCACATCTCCCCACATAATAGAGTGATCATCATTAGAGTCCATTTGGAATAACAGAAAGTCATAACCTTCCTCTTGCATACAAAAATAACGTATATCGTCCTGTACAAATTTTGGATATCCTCCTAATCGGTGTCCTTTTAATAAATGTTCATATTTTTCACTATACTCATATATGAAATCATCAGCCATTTCTTCTAAAGACATCTTCATTGCTTCTGTTAAATTACTCTGTTGAAAGATAGAAAAATATCTTTTATGAAAGTCATTAAACTGGTAATCAGTAACACTGATAGGATGAGATTTGGCGGTGAACTTCAAAGCTAAACATTCTTCTTCTAATAATGGACCCAGGAATTCTGGCACAAAATCAAAATTATTTAGCAAATTATCAATGTTTAAATCTATTTCAGGAAAGTATATAACTCGAAAAGTAGTTTGGGCTAATTGCGGATCATCTTCTAGTCCATAGGTTGTTTTTTCTGATGTTTCAATATAAAACTGAAGAATGCCTTTTTCGGGTAAATCTTCTATTTTAGGAGTTTCTGCAAAATTGATTTGTGCTAAAAGATTAAGGGGAATACCTCTTGGGCTTGTGGGATATTCCAAATGTTTAGGAAAATAAGGTAAACCGCCAAATTTACTTTGCCATAAAGTAGTTTCGGTTGTTGAATGTGCAGTTATTTCTATATAAGGTTTGGCGGTTGCATTAGCAAATTCATCTAGCCGTGATTCCAATCCTAAATACATTTCATATACTTGATATAATGTAAAGTCTTTATTCTCTTCGTCGTTGGCAATAGATGGTTCACGCCAACCATCTGCTAGTAATTCTTGAACACATTGGTCAAAAAAAGCTTCTGCTTCAGCTTCCGAAGAAAATTGGAAAAGCTCCCTACCATCTAGAACAGTACAGTCATCTAGATAAATAGAAGTTCTGTAGCTGGAATGCCAAACAAATTTTTTGTTACATTTCATGATAATTAATCTGCCAATGTAAACAGAAATGATAAAAAAACGATAAGAGGTAAAAAAATTCGTAATTAATAATCCTTAAAATTACGAATTACGAATTACGAATTATTGGGTTAATTATGCTGTGACTTTAGCTAATGCCTTTTCTACAGCTTTTAATGCTTCATTGATTTCTGCCTCAGTGACAATTAAAGGAGGTACAAACCGGACAACTTTTGGACCAGCAGGTACTAATAATAAACCCTCATCCATCGCAGCTTTCACAACATCAACCGCAGTTAAAGAAGAATCTGCTTTGATTTCCATCCCGTTGATTAAACCCCAACCGCGCACTTGTGAGATATGCTGAGGATATTTAAGAGCGATCGCTCTTAATCCCTCTCGTAAATGTGCGCCTTGTTCCTCTACATTCTGTAAAATATTCTCTTTTTCTAAAGTTTGGCAAACACTTAAAGCCACACCACAAACAAAAGGATTTCCACCAAATGTACTAGCGTGTTCCCCCGGTTCAAAAATATCACAGAATTTTTTACTCATCATCGCACCGATGGGGATACCGCCACCCAGTCCTTTCGCACTGGTGAAAATATCCGGTTCTACTCCCAGATGTTCATAACCCCATAATTTACCACTGCGTCCCATCCCTACTTGCACTTCATCAAAAATTAATAAAATGCCGGTTTCATCACAAATTTGCCGCAACCTTTGGAAATAGGCAACATCCCCAGGACGAACCCCACCTTCTCCCTGTAATGGTTCAATTAAAATCGCACCAACGCGATAATTACCTTCATCTAACTCAGTTACCGCAGCTTCAACTGCTCTAATATCGTTATAGTTGACATAATGAAAACCAGGAACTAAAGGATCAAAGTTCTTTTGATACTTTGGTTGTCCGGTAGCGGTGACAGTTGCTAAAGTCCGTCCGTGAAAACTTGCATGAGCAGTTAAAATGATAGGGTGGGCAATCTCTAGGACAGTGTGGGCGTATTTTCGTGCTAGTTTGATTGCTGCTTCATTGGCTTCAGCCCCAGAGTTGCAGAAAAATACCCGATCTGCACAAGAATGATCAACAATCCATTTAGCTAATTCACCTTGTTCGGGAATATAGTACAAATTAGAGACATGATGCAGTTTTTGGATTTGGCGTGTTACCGCTTCTACCATGACTGGATGGGCGTGTCCTAAAGTACAAGTGGCTATTCCCGCCACAAAATCCAGATATTCCTTACCTTGGGTATCCCAAACGCGACATCCTGCACCCCGTTCTAAAGCGATGGGAAACCTTCCGTAGGTAGACATCACCGCTTGATTAAAACTATCTGCATTAAATTCATTGATGTCTGAGGGGATTATCGGCTGTTCAACTAGACTTTGGCTACTCACTACCGCACCTCCTGAAATTTTTAATCCTATACTCTATTTAGCAGGTTTTCATCAATATTTCAAAAATTCTTATAGTATGAAGTAGAGGATTTTTTAACTTTTAATTTTGGTTCTTCAGTATCTAATATGCAAAATCTAGACAAAAAATCTCAGAAAGCAGACTGCGTATAAGAAATGAGCCATAATTTTGAATATTATGCCAAAATAATTATCTCTTTCCCCCGTTCCCCGTTCCCTGTTCCCTGTTCCCTCTTATCGACTGATAATTTAGCATCACAAGTACCGAAGAACCTTAATTTTTTACTTTTAATTTTTAATTTTTATTTGCCTGTGTATTCTACCCTAGAACAGAAATATAAGCGGATTCAACAAGAGTTAATGGCTGGGGCTTTAGCTTTAGTCATTGTTTTCTTAATTGGCACTTTCTGGTATTGGTTGGTAGAGGGCTGGTCATGGGAAGATGCGGCTTACATGACAGTCATCACTTTAGCTACTGTCGGATATGGAGAAACTAACCCGCTAGGTAGTCGGGGACGGTTGTTTACTATTGCTTTAATTTTGATGGGTGTAGTCAATATTGGTTACATTGTCAATAGATTTACAGAAGCTATTATTGAAGGCTATTTTCAAGAAGGGATTCGACTCAGACAACAAAGGCGTTTAATGGAATCATTATCAGGACATTATATCATCTGTGGATTTAGTCGGACTGGGCGACAAATTGCGAAGGAGTTTCGGGCTGAGGCTGTATCTTTTGTAGTGATTGATGCTGAGTTTGAATCTGTGCAGAAAGCTGAATCACAAGGTTATACGGCTTATCAGGGTGATGCGACTTTGGATGAAACTTTGTTGAAGGTTGGTATTGAACGCGCAATTTGTATTGTGGCAGCTTTGCCTTCTGATGCGGAAAATTTATATACCGTTTTATCAGCAAAAACACTGAATTCAAATATTCGGGCGATCGCACGGGCAAGTACAGAAGAAGCTTTACAAAAGTTACAACGGGGCGGTGCAGATGCGGTGATTTCTCCTTATATTACTGGGGGTAAACGCATGGCGGCGGCGGCACTCAGACCACAGGTTTTAGACTTTGTGGATGGGATGCTTTCTGGTACAGATCGTCAGTTATATATGGAAGAATTTTTACTAGAACCTGCTTTGTGTCCTTTTGTCGGTCAAAGTTTACAAAAAGCGAAATTGCGATCGCAAACCGGCGCATTAGTTTTAGCTATTCGTCGCTGTGATGGTAATCTCATTGGTGGACCAACTGGAGATACAGTTTTAATGTCAGGAGATACCTTGATTTGTATGGGTACGGCTGAACAATTGCGGAGTTTAAATCAAATTCTTGGTCCAATTAATTCTCAGCAGCTACGAAGACCGAAACAAAGTTGATATTTGGGTAGATTTTCACGATGAGAACAGACATTTTTTCACACCCACCCTGAACAAAATTAAACACCAATTTCCATCCACCCATGCAGAGGAGCGATCGCTTTTGTTACCAACGAAATCATTTCTGGAGGTGCTGCCGAAAGCAAGACGCTGGGATAAACAGCAGTACCCCACTCAGGATGCACCAGCACACAGCATTTATTTTTAATGACTGGATAATCTAATAAAGCTTTAGCAACTGCCGTATCATCATGGGGAACAGGTCCGGGATGGGAAAGTAAAGGATAACCAGTACGGGGATCAATTAAGTCTGTTATATAGCCGCGATCGCGCAAATTAAACGCCACATCACAACCAAACCGCATAAACTTTTCCCGTAACCGTTCCTTTTCCCCCTCTATTTCCGCAGTCATTTCCACCAGTGGATATTTTGATTGTTGTAAGACAACCACCACCCACAGAAATTGTTGCTGTTTCCAATCTGGTAATATCTGTTCGCAGTTGGCACAGATATATTGACTGGGATTATGAATAGAAATTTGCACAGCTTGTCCCGTTTTGCCAACTAAATTAATGGGATAGCCTTGCTGGGAAGTGCAAACACTGGAATAGTTCACCACATTTAATCGGTTTTTGCAAGTTTGTTTTTTATTCCTTGCTTATGATGATAACTCTGAAAACTTCTAAAAAATCATCAATATTTGATTTCAGAGACGTTCCACCGGAACGTCTCTACTCAAAATTATTCAGCAAGATAGTAAAAGTCTCAGAAGTGTTGAGTTGGGTTTCTGACACTAAATCAATTGAGTTTTAAAGCATTGACTGGTACTTCATCCCAAGAATCTACTGTACGTAACTGTGCAACCCAACCATCTGTCTTTTGCTGATCAGTCAAACCTTTTTCAAAGGACTCATGACAATCTTGAGCTTGAGTCTCATCACAACAAGCAATGCAAGCATGAATCATACCCGATGGATCAATTTGCTCATTTACCCAAATAGTCATAGGTGTCCCTCTCTAAATATTTTGCCAAACTTTTGGTTTACTGGTTATTGATTCTTTCACAATAGTTCCAAAAAACATAGACAAATATCTCATGCCTTTCGTTTGCCGGGAATAACCCCGACAGGGCGTTAGCGAAGCTCCTCCGAAGGAGGCACTACAACGCCCTCTATCCCTAGACTAAACGCTGTCGGGACTACTTTACGTAAAATATTCAAACTACCATTGACATCAGCATGAATCAATAAACCATTACCTGCTCTATAGACTATATTAGGACTTAGGCAAGATTGAACTCAAAACCTGATTCTTGCGTAGGGGTAATTCATGAATTACCCCTACTTCCGTTCTGTTTTGCGTAAGTCCTGTATATAAAACAACTGAAAGTAGGGGTTTAGCAATACTAAACACCTCCAAGATACAAGCGATCACTTGACAATCAAGATAGTCGCTACAAAAACTCCTAACCGAACAGTATTGGGTAGAGCCGAGAATCCCTACCCATGGAACGTCTCTATAAGGGTTCTAGGAAACGCACATTTAATTTTCACGCTCTTGTCTATTAAGGTTTTTGGCGTTGCTGAATTAGGATATGAAATTGAAAAATCAATGATTTCAAACTCTTACTCTCTGTGACTGGAGCGCCTCTGCGTGAAACAAAATCATACTCTTAATCAGCAACGCCAGGTTTTTGAGCCGCGATCGCTAATTTTGCTCCCTGCACCTGACGCAAACGATCCATGACTCCCACAACCTGTCCATGCGAAGCGTTCATATCAGCGTTAATAATTACCATCACTTCAGCATTATTACCCTTTAATTTCTGTATTTGTTCTGGTAAAGCATTGAGGGTAACAGCTTCACGGTTTAGACTAATGTTGCCTGTTTGGTCTACAGTTACAGTAATTGGTTTTGTGGCTGCTTGTGATTTTGTTGTTGCGGCTTTGGGTAAATTAACTGGTAATCCTTCCGAGCGAGTTAAAAACAGAGTTGACATAATGAAAAATGTCAAAATCGCAAAGATGACATCGATCATAGGTACAATGTTGATCTGTGCTGGAATATCTGGTTCATCGGGTAGGCGCATAAGCAAGTCAAAATTGGGAATTAATTGGGGATTGATAATCGGGAACGGTTAACCGAAAACAGGCACATATATTAATCAAATAATTTTAACCAATTTAGTGACTAAAAACATGAGAAAAATCTGCTTGTTCATAGCTTCTAGTCTGGACGGATATATTGCTACTAAATCCGGTGATATAGATTGGTTATTTACTGACCAAGATTATGGTTATTCAGAGTTTTTTAACAAAATAGATACATTAATTATGGGGAATAAGACTTATCAGCAAATTCTTGGTTTTGGTGAATATCCCTATCCTGGTAAAGAAGCTTTTGTTTTTTCAAGTACGCAACATGGAGAAAAAGATGATCATGTCACATTTGTAGGGGAAGATTTAAAGAATTTCATCAGCAAGTTATGTCAATCTAGCGGTGGTGATATCTGGCTAGTTGGCGGTTCACAGGTGATAAACTATTTTCTAGAAAACAAGTTTTTGGATGAAATTATTATCGCTATCCACCCAATTCTTTTAGGTGAGGGTATCCCTTTATTTAGCGGCAATAATTCCAAGATTACGCAAAGATTAGATTTAATAGATGTGAAAACCTATTCTTCGGGATTAGTGCAAGTTTATTATTTATTCTGTTAAGTCGTAGATGACTTAACCCCCTAACCCCCTTCCCTACCAGGGAATGGGGGATATAAATAAACATTGATACTTCTAGTGGCATCTTCTAATAAGTCAAGGATTTAAATAGGGCTTGCTGAATAAAACTAAAAGCATCACAGGGAGAAGGTTTCAGCCTTTTTAATTCTCAAAAAGTACCAAATTTTTTGGGGTAAGGACTTCAAAACCGTGCATTTGAGTCTTACTCAAAGGAAAATTTTTCCCTACTAAACACTTGAAACTGTTCCCTGTTCCCTGTTAAGAGTTCCCTGTTAAGAGTTCCCTATCTCCACGACAAGACTTTTTCAGCAAACCCTAAATAATTAATCTCGACAGATTTGATTAACAACAGTCCCATCTTTTGCCACTAACTCTATTAGTAAAGGCATCTGTCCAACTGCGTGGGTAGAACAACTCAAACAAGGGTCAAAAGCCCGAATACCAGCCTCGACACGGTTTAACATTCCTTCTTTAATTTCACTACCTTGGACAAAATGACGGGCAATTTGGGCAACTGTGCGATTCATTGCTAAATTATTTTGACCAGTTGCAATGATTAAATTTACCTTTAACATTAAACCATTTTCATCAACCCGATAATGATGGAATAATGTTCCCCTTGGTGCTTCACTGACACCCACAGCTTCTAATTGGTTAATACCAGCTTCTGCACGGAGACGAATTGATAAAATATCTGGGTCATCCAGTAAAATTTCGATGTGTTCAATACAAGCCAAAATTTCAATTAACCGCGCATAATGATAAAAGAAAGAAGATTTAACAGTACCAGTTCCATAACTGCGAAATTCTTTTAATTCCTTATCCGCTAAAGGTGTACCAATCTGACTGCAAATATTCAATCTTGCTAGAGGTCCAACGCGATACATTCCACTATCTAAACGACAATGGTCGCTAGTATCAGGATAACCTAAAGGACGATAGTAAGGAGATTTCAAGTAAGAATCAGCTTGGACTGCTTCACCGAGAAATTCCTCATAATTAGCAGCATCAAGTTTATCAGCAACAATGTTTCCTGCACTATCGACAAAACGGATATTTCCATCATAAGTTTCCCATAAACCTTCTGATGTGACTAACCCCATAAATAAACTGGGGAAATTACCAAAAGTTTGCGCTTCTTTTTCGTAATTTTTCAACAAACTTTTAAATAAATCTATGGCATTAATAACAGTGGTTCTGGCTTCAGGAATGCGTTTTTGAATGTGAGTGCGATTTTCTTCAGTTAAAGGGTCACTTACTCCACCAGGAACCGCCCAAGAGGGATGGACTTTTTTTCCTCCTAATAATTCAATGATTTCTTGTCCAAATTGCCGTAAACGAATACCACCCCTAGCTAATTCTGGGTCGGATGCTATCAAACCAAAAACATTGCGTTTTGATGGTTCGCTATCCATGCCTAATAATAAATCTGGGGCGCTAAGGTGAAAGAAACTCAAAGCATGAGATTGGACAATTTGCCCTAAATTCATTAGACGACGTAATTTTGTAGCGGTTTTGGGGATAGTTACAGCCAAAATGCGATCGCCTGTTTTTGCTGATGCTAACAAATGACTTACCGGGCAAATACCGCAAATTCTCGCCGTAATGCCTGGCATTTCTGGAAAAGGACGACCAACACAAAACTTTTCAAAACCGCGAAATTCGGTGACATGAAACCGCGCATCATTTACTTGACCGTCATCGTCTAAATAAATGCTAATTTTCGCGTGTCCTTCAATGCGAGTAACCGGATCAATAATGATTTTTTTCATAATTAGTCATTAGTCATTAGTTATTAGTTATTAGTCATTAGGGAACAGGGAACAGGGAACAGGGAACAGGGAACAGGAATTAAATAAATTCAAAACTTATTCTCTCTTGCCTTTTGCCTTTTGCCTCCTGCCTCCTGTTCACTGTCATTTAAACATCATAAAGCCTAGCTTCGTCGGCTTCTGGATACTCATCACAGTATTCTTCAAAAGCTGATTTTAGAGGCTTTTCTGCTCGTTGGTGGGCAATTTCTGCCTGTATTTCTTCCACTACATCCCAAGCGGCTGCACATTCTGGGGAATTAATACCTTTGTCTGCACAAACAAGACGAGCTTTTCTAATTTCATCTTGTAATTCTTGTTCTAAAAGAATCGAACGAGGTTTTTCTAAAGAACTGCTTCTAGCTAAGATATCAGTTAGTGAGATTATTCCTAATAATTCACCACTAATTACAGGCGCACGACGCAAATTATGGTCAGCAAATAATCTGGCTACATATTCTAAACCTAGTTCGGGATTAACAACAACACAAGGTTTAGTCATGATCTCATAAACGCGCACTTTATTGGGATCTTTACTGTACGCTATGACTTTATAAACAATGTCACTTTCTGTTATCATGCCATAAGCATCTTGTTCATGACGACGATCTACAATTAACGCTCGCCAGTCTCTAGCTTTCATTAAATCAACTGCTTCTTTGACTGTAGCCGAACCGCGAATCATCGCTACATCTTTTGTCATTACATCTGCTGCTGTTAACATAACTAACCTCTTAAAAAAATAGGGGACTGGGGACTGGGGACTGGAGATAATAATTAATTAGCAATTACCCAAATTTAATCATTTCTCTGCCTTCCATTAGTGGTTTTTCTCCTTTTAATAATGGTTCAATTGCAGCACGAATACGGGGTGCTGAAGGTGGACAACCGGGTAGATAGATATCAACTGGTACTACATAATGAACAGGTATTACTTTATCAAGTAATGGAGGAACTATACCCGGTGAATGGGGAATTTGTTGGTTAATATCTGCGCCTTCAATATAAGCCAATTGCAAGCTGACATCAGCATTCCCAGTGGGGTTACGCATGGCGGTAACGTTACCTGTAACAGCGCAATCTCCAAAGGAAATTATTGTTTTGGTGCGTTCTCTAATAATGTGGATTAATTCTAAATGTTCTTCATTGGCAATAGCTCCTTCAACTAACACCACATCAACACCTTCTGGATATTCTTTAATATCAGCAATTGGACTATAAACTACATCGACTTGGGCTGCTAAATCTATTAACCATTCATCCAAATCAAGAAAAGACATATGACAGCCAGAACAGCCACCTAACCATACCGTTGCTAATTTAATTTTAGTCATTTTTTACCTTTTGATTGTTAGTAATTTGTTTTTTGTAGAGGTTTTATAGTAATCAGTAATCAGCCTTAACTATCTCTTGATCTCGTTCCCAGTCTTTGACTGGGAATGCTACATAGAGGCTCTGCCTCTACAGTCTTTCATTGAAGGCAGAGCCTTCTTTATTCATTCCCATACAGAGTATGGTAACGAGAAAACGAGAAATCAATTATCATTTGTAATTATTGATTGCCATTCTTTAACAACATTAACAGGAACTGAGATATTAATAGATTTTGTAACAGGTAAAGGTATTGCTAAAGTTAAAGATTCTTGAGGTAATTGGGGCAGAATATCTTTAAAGTCATATTGACCAATAGTAGGGGCTGGTGCTTCATCTAAAAATACATCTGCCGCATTCCAAACTTTACCTGTATCTGAGGTGATTTTTAAAGGTTGAGGGTGAATTAATTGAGCCGAACCGGGAAAACCAACTAAGCGTAGATTTATTGTAGTTGCTTGACCAGGATACACTTGTTTAAATAACACAACCTGCCAAACCTTTCCTGATTGATCATCTAATTTTGTTTGTGAGCGATAAAGAACTTCCCCTGGTGTTTCTCCTATTTGCGTAACAACAGCAATTGCACTCTTGAAGGTGAAACCGCCTAAACCCAGGAATATAGAAGTTGTGAATATTCCCATTAATATCACCCGTAAAAAGATTGTTACAATACGGTGTAACATCAGATTGATCTCCTGGTAATTGGTCAGAAATATTTCCTAATCCCCAAGCTTTTAAAAATTCCATTGTTTTTTCTCCCTTGCAGTGACTAAAAAATCAATTTTGCCTCGATTATGTACCATTTCACCCACACTTGAACCTTTATCAAATAACGCCCCTGTGGGACAAGCATTCACACATTTACCACAGGAAGTACAAGTTTGAGAAGTTCCCCAAGGCTGATTTAAATCAGTAATCACGTGAGATTTTGAGCCTCTTCCGGCCATATCCCAAGTATGTGCGCCTTCAATTTCATCACAGACTCGAACACAGCGAGTACAAAGCACACAACGATTATGATCAATGCCAAAACGGTCATGAGAAGTATCAACAGCACGGTTAGGAAATTGATATTCTAACCGGACGTGATCCATACCCATTTCTATGGCTAAATCTTGTAATTCACAATTGCCATTAGCAACGCAAACAGAACAAATGTGATTACCTTCAGCAAATAACATTTCGATAATTGTGCGACGGTATTTTTGCAAGCGATCGCTGTTTGTTGTCACCTCCATTCCTTCTGCAATCTTCGTCACACAAGCAGGTTGTAACTTATTGCTCCCAGCAATTTCTACCAAACACAATCGACAAGCACCCACATCTCCCACACCTTCCAAATGACAAAGTGTAGGAATATGCACACCCGCTTCTTGCGCCGCTTCTAGTAAGGTTTCATCCTCACGGGCGCTAACTATTTGCCCGTTAATTGTTAAAGTTTTTACAGTCATAATAATTTGGTAATGGGTAATGGGTAATGGGTAATGGGTAATGGGTAATTGGTAATCCTGTAAATCCTTAAATCCTGTAAATCCTGATTCTGACAATTAGAGATTTGAGTAATTGGTGTAAGGGCGAAGCATTCAGAAAATAAACTTGAGAAAAAACCGATAATTTAGTGTAAGGGCGAAGCATTCGGAAAATAAACTTGAGAAAAAACCGATAATTTAGTGTAAGGGCGAAGCATTCGGAAAATAAACTTGAGAAAAAATCGATAATTTATCGCCCGAATGCTTCGCCCCTACTTGATCAATGCCAAATACTCATCATGGAAATAACGCAAAGTGCTAAAAACTGGATTTGGTGCCGACTGGCCTAAACCACATAAACTTGTGTGTTTTACCATGTCGCAAAGTTCTTCTAATAATACCAAATCAGCTTTTTCAGCCTTACCTTCACTAATTTTGGTTAAAAGTTGATGCAGTTGGACAGTTCCCACCCGACAGGGAATACACTTACCGCAAGATTCATCCATGCAAAATTCCATGAAGAACCGCGCCACATCTACCATGTTAGTAGTTTGATCCATAACAATCATCCCACCAGAACCCATCATGGAACCTAACGCGGTTAAGGATTCATAATCTACAGGTGTAGAAAATGCTGACGCAGGTATACATCCCCCTGAAGGTCCGCCAGTTTGTACTGCTTTGGCAATACCACCATCGGGAACACCTCCTCCCATTTCCTCTACAATTTCTTGTAAAGTTGTCCCCATTGGCACTTCGATTAAACCAGTGTTGAGGATTTTTCCAGCTAAAGCGAAAACCTTTGTACCTTTACTTTTTTCTGTACCGATACCAGCAAACCAATCGGCACCATTTCTAATAATTGGGGCAATATTAGCAAAGGTTTCCACATTGTTAATTAACGTTGGATAACCCCATAAACCAGATTCAGCCGGATAAGGTGGACGGGGATGAGGGACACCGCGTTTACCTTCAATAGAAGCCATTAACGCCGTTTCTTCACCGCAAACATAAGCCCCTGCACCAATGCGGATTTCGACTTTAAAATCAAAAGGTGAATCAAAGATTTGTGAACCTAAAAGACCGAGGCGTTGGGCTTGGCGAATAGCGGTTTCTAGACGTTTAATAGCTATGGGATATTCTGCCCTTACGTAAATATAACCTTGACTGGCACCTATAGAGTAGGCTGCGATCGCCATTCCTTCTAAAACTCGATGGGGATCACTTTCCAGCACACTCCGATCCATAAATGCACCGGGATCACCTTCATCAGCATTGCAGATAACAAACTTTTTCTCACCTGGGGATTTTGCCACTGTTCCCCATTTTAAACCAGTAGGATAACCAGCACCACCCCTTCCCCGCAACCCACTTTTAGTAATAGCTTCTATCACTTCGCTGGGTTTCATTTCTCGCAGCACTTGGTAAAGGGCTTGATAACCTTCGGCCGCAATATAAGATTGAATGCGTTCCGGGTCAACTTTACCGCTGTTTTCTAAAACAATAGGTAATTGACGAGTAAAAAATGGTTGCTGCAAATCTTGTTGTTTTAAATTCGTTTCTTTCCCTTGTACGGACGCAATAATTTGTGGTGCATCCTCTGGGGTGACTTGTTCATAAAGCTGTCTACCCTGGGGATCTTTCTCAGTATCCACCTGTACCAAGGGTCCTTGACAGCACAGACGCATACAACCCACACCGATAACTTGCACCTGATCCTCTAATCCCCCAGCTTTCACAGATTCCTCTAAATTATCTTTCACCGCTTGGGAACCAGAAGACAAACAACCCGCAGCTGTACAACAACGGATCTGCACAGGTTTAGCTTGAGAACGTTCAGTTCTAGCGATTTCTAACAATTCATTTAGTTCCATTTTCCTGCCATTCTCCCACTTTTTTGCAGACTGATTCTGATGTTTGATTACCCGCAACAGCACCATCAAATACCACCGCTGGCGCAATACCACAAGCACCCAAACACCTAGCTGTCATCAAGGAAATTTCCCCATCCGCTGTAGTATCTCCAGCTTTAATATGGGTAGCTGTTTCTAAACTTGTTAAAATTGCTTGCGCGCCTTTCACATAACAAGCTGTACCTGTACAAACTACACAATTATGTTTACCTTTGGGTGCAAGGGAAAACAAATGATAGAAAGTTGCAACTCCATACACCCGACTGGGTGGTAATTTTAACTGATGGGCAATATACAATAATAAATCTAACTCTAAATAACCGAATAATTCCGAAGCCCGATGGAGAATTTCAATGAGTGCATTTTGTTGATATTGATGACGCTTGATAGTTGCATCCAACATCTTCAAACGTTTATCCCCACTGGGATGAGTAGAGATAGGTGGAACAGAAGTTTTCATTATTTCTTACCTATTTTCAATAACTAACAGCAGACTCTGGCGTTCTTCGAGAGCGACTGTAACTGGTGTGCGAAATCAAAAATCTGTGGTTTATTAACCCGAAAATAAATGTAATTACTCTTGAGTGATCTCAGTTTCTGCGATGGAGTAACTAACGGGAAGATGTAAAATATGCACAGAACAAGGCGCATGGTGTAAAACGTAATTACTGACACTACCGATTAATAATTCGGTGATTCCAGAAAGCCCGCGTCGTCCAATCACAATCAAATCAGCATTCCAGTCTTTAGCAAAGTGGCAAATTACTCTACCAGGACTACCGACATTTTGCGTAAATTCCGTATTAATGTTCTCAATATTTGCTTGGGCGCAGAATGCTTGTAACATTTGCAAACCTTGGTTTTTATGGACTTCTAGTTTTTGCAAATACCTTTTCATGCTATCATCCCCCCAGCCTGGATAGTAATCCATCTGAGAAAGAAGCATTACATCAGGAATGCCATCTTCATCAGGTGATAGGACGTGGAGTAACATTAAGTTAGCAGATGTTAACTTTGCTAAAGACAGGGCTTGTTGAAAAACTTGCTTACCCATGTCCGAGCTATCCAATGCAACTAAAATTTTCTTAAACATAGATACTCCCATTTTAATTCGCTAATTATTTAATTAGCTTTTTCTGTTTGATTAATTCCTGTTTGGTAAAAATACGTATATTTCATTTGGATTTCGTTACATTCATCTTCACAAATCTTTAATTTAAACACCTACCCTGTTACTTGCCTCTACACTTATGCTTATACGCAAACAATTTGAGGAACTTGTGAGGACAGATTATGGGTAATTTATAATTCACAATTCCTAATTCATAATTTGTAATCAACAATATACCGGACTTCTTCAAGAAGTCCGGTATCTGATAACTTGGAATCGCCCCGGTTCTACGTACTTAATCCCAGCACCAGCAACCAAATCTTCAGTGCGGCTCGGATTACATACGAGTGCAACTGTCCAATCATAGGATTTATTTGCTAACAATGCTAGTGCGAGACTTCAAAGCGTTGTTAAGATTCCTCTGTTCTCTTAGAGGATGTTTTAAAAGTTTTGAATGTATAAATAGACCCCTCTCCAAACCTCTCCCCGACGCGGGGAGAGGCTTTGAAACCCCCATTCCCTCGTAGGGAAGGGGGGATAGGGGGGTTAGGTTGCTGAAGATTATTGGTTTCTTCTAATACTTTTCAAACAACCTCTTATGTCAAGTCTAATTTAGATACTCTTACAGTGAGGAAATAAGTTGTTGTCTAAGCCATTAGATATACTCTGATAGCGAATAATTACTTACCCTGGGACAGATGACATAGATACAATATTTTGAATTTAATAATACTTAGTAGTTTAAGCAATAGCACCACAATGTCTGAGAGTTATCTTATATCTAGCGTTAGATACTATCCTGATGGTAAGTTCTACATAACAAACTACAGTTACGATCCAAAAGGTAATCTCATATCAGAGATCCGTGATAGAAATGGTGATGGTCAGTTTGATGAAATCTATAATTACACTTACGATACAACAGGTAATCTCATATCGAAAAGCTACGATAGGTTTAGATATAACTCTGATGAAATTGATAATGACCCTTACGATGATGTCATCTTCAATTATACTTACGATGATCAAGGTAATCTTATATTAGAAACTACCGATTGGTCTGGAGATGGCGAGTTGGATTTCATCTCCAAATATACTTACGATAGCCGAGGTAATCTTACATCATATCTCGATGATTATGGTGGAGATGGCTATTCTGAAGTCGGTGAAGCTTATAAGTACATTTACGATACGAAAGGTAATCTCATATTATCTGCTACTGATTTTCAGATGGATGGTGAGTTTGATAGCATCTCCAACTACACATACGATAGCAAAGGCAATCTTATATCGTCAACCAGGGATTATGCGGCTGAGGGAGTTTCTGGAGCCACAACAAACTACACTTATGATAGGAAAGGTAATCGCCTATCAGAAACCTATGATGGGAACGGTGATGGCAAGCTTGATAGGATCTACAAGTACACATACAATAGGAAAGGTAAACTTACATCGGAAACCTATGATAGCAATGCTGATGGCAAGCCTGATAGGATCTCCAATTACACATACGATATAAAAGGTAATCGCCTATCAGAAACCTATGATGATAATGGAGATGGCAAGCTCGATAGGATCTACAATTACACATACGATATAAAAGGTAAACTTACATCGGAAACCTATGATGATAATGGAGATGGCAAGCCCGATAGGATCTCCAATTACACATACAATAGGAGAAGTAAACTTACATCAGAAACCTATGATAGCAACGGTGATGGCAAGCCTGATAAGATCTCCAATTACACATACGATATAAAAGGTAATCGCCTATCAGAAACCTATGATTATGATGGTGATGGGTCTTTGGATGCCGTCTTTATTAATACTTATGCGAGTATAGGTAAAATAGTATTTGGCAATTCTCAAACACCTACATTTAGTTTGGGAGTAAGTAATAATCCAGCAGGTTTATCCCCAGTCGATGATATTTCCGCTAGTTTTGCAACGCCTAATTATCTAACAGCTTCGCAACTTGGTACTTTGGAAACCAACCCTGGTAATATCAGCTTTTGATAAAGTGAAAATAATACTATCTATCTACATCACTGCTAACGAAGCGATGTAGATAGGTGCTATGAGAATTCCATAAAAGTTTTAGCTGAATAGATTTTAAAGCAATCAAGATCACAAAGAATTAAACTAATATTTCCTCTTTTTTAGGACTTACGCAAGATTGAACTCAAAACCTGATTCTTGCGTAGGGGTAATACCGCAACGGGCAAGCAAGCTACATGAATTACCCCTACTTCCGTTCTGTTTTGCATAAGTCCTGTTTTTAACACCTAGTTTCTTAAAAATTCATCAAAATAAAAATTCATTAAAATTTGATCAGCACCTGCATCTGCACTCACATAACCACCATCATTTGCTTTTAAAAGTGCAAAAATCACCCTTCCTAGTTGAATTGTGCGACTATTTTGATCTCATAATTAAAGTGCTGGTCTCCGAGGAGTCTTACACGAGTGTGGCTTCTTCTTTTGTCAAAACTTGTTTTAATTGGTCATGACCAGGTAAAACAGGCAAATTGTGGTATGGCGTTTCCCAGTCTAATGAAGTACACACCAATTTATTCCCTGTTAAGAGTTAAGAGTTAAGAGTTCCCTAAAACTAAAAAACTTTGTACCTCACGAGCATGAAAACTGCTATAAGCTTGATATAATTTGATATTTCTTAATTAATGTTAAGACTTAAGGTATAGATTTAAAGTTATTTAATTTATTACAAATATAATGATACTTTATTTTACTATTGAGTTGTTTTGCATTATTCCAATTTTAAAACAATTACATTGGGAAAACCTTTAAATGAAGATCTTAGTGATCGAGGATGACGAGTTAAATGCTTATGCACTTACTGCCGTTCTCACAGACCAAAATTATGCAGTGGAAGTGGCGACTGATGGTTATGCAGCCTGGGATTTAGTCGAAACTTACGATTATGATTTAATTCTTTTAGATGTAATGCTGCCTAAACTAGATGGTATTAGTTTATGTCGGAGAATCCGTTCTAGTGGTCGGCAAGTACCAATTTTATTATTAACAGGATGTGATAGCTCTCACGATAAAGCGATTGGCTTAGATGCAGGTGCTGATGATTATGTAGTTAAACCTTTTGATCAAGAAGAACTTGTAGCTCGTGTCAGGGCATTATTGAGACGAGGTAGTATTACCTCACAACCTGTCTTAGAGTGGGGTAATTTACGATTAGATCCTAGTAGCTGTGAAGTCATATATCACCAAAACCTCCTCTCACTCACCCCTAAAGAGTATGCCCTGTTGGAACTTTTGATGCGAAATAGTCGCCGTGTGTTTAGCTGTGGGATGATTTTAGAGCATCTTTGGTCCTATGAAGACACACCGGGAGAAGAAGCAGTTCGCACCCACATTAAAGGTTTACGTATGAAGCTCAGATCAGTGGGAGCGCCTCACGATTTAGTAGAAACAGTATATGGTATTGGTTATCGCCTCAAACCCCAGGAAGATGAGGGGGAACAGGGAACTCTTAACAGGGGGAACAAAAGGAGCAAAGGCACAGGCGAAGCAGGGGAGCAGGATGCAAATTTAAAATCTCAGCAAACACTGACAGCTATTGGGGAAATTTGGCGGCGATTTCGCGGCCGGATCGAGGAACAAGTTAGCATCATAGAACAAGCTGCACAGCAAGTTTTAAATCCAGTTTTAAGTCCAGAACTGCGAACTGACAAGTCAGCGCTTGCGCTATCGCAAGCTGCTGCACAAGCCCATACTTTAGCAGGTTCTTTAGGCACTTTTGGCTTGGCTTCTGGTTCAGAATTAGCCAGAAAAATTGAGAAATTACTGAAATCTGCTAAAACTTTAACTGCAACTGACACAACTAACCTACAAAATTGGGTCAAATTACTGCGCCAAGAAATTGAGGAGAAAAATCAGGAAAATTTACCCCCACCAACTGTTAGCCATCAACAGTCCTTAGTTTTACCAAAAGAATTAGACCAAACAGCAAATAAAGCGAAAATATTAGTAGTAGATGATGACCCACAAATTTTAGCATTATTACAAACATTACTTACACCTTGGGGACTGGAGATTATTCCACTTAATGATCCCCTTCAATTTTGGACGACTTGGCAAAATGTCAAGCCAGATATGCTGATTCTGGATGTAGAGATGCCTGGTACAAATGGTATTGAATTATGTCAACTTGTCCGCAACGATCCCCAAGGCAGTGAGCTACCTATCTTGTTTATCACTGTTCATAACGATGCAGACATTGTGAATCAGGTATTTAATGCTGGTGCTGATGATTTTGTCAGCAAACCCATTATTGGCTCGGAACTGGTAAACCGCATTATCAATCGATTAGAGCGGGTGAAACTGTTAAGGCGAATGGCGCAAACTCGAAATAACCAAATTAATGAACTGGAAAATCAAACTCGATTGATTCAGGAAAGCTATCATAACTTGGTAGAAGTTTATCCAGACGCAATTTTTATTGTCAGTCAAGATAATTTTGTGTTTGTAAACAGTGCCACCGTGCAACTTTTTGGTGTCACTTCAACAGCAGAATTATTAGGTAAACCATTTCTCAACTTTGTACATCCCAATTATCAAGCTGGAATTAGGGAAAATCTCCAACACCTGAACATAGGTAAACAATCAATTCCCTTGCATGAAGTGAAGTTTTTAAGGGCAGATGGGAGAACAATTGATATAGAAATTGTCGCAGCAGATCTAATCTACAAAGGTCAACCAGCATCCCAAATTGTAGCTCGTGATATTACTCAACGCAAGCAAACAGAATTAGCACTGAATACAGCTAAGGACGAACTAGAATTAAGAGTTGTAGAACGTACAGCTGAGTTAATTACTGTCAATCATCAGTTGCAATCCCAACTAGATGAACGACGACGCACACAAGAAGCTCTGCGAATTTCCCAAACTCGATTTGAAGGCATTTTGAGTATTGCCGATGATGCGATTATTTCTATTGATGGTAGTCAGCGGATTACTTTATTTAATCAGGGTGCAGAAAAGATTTTTGGTTACTCTGCCCAAGAGGTTCTAGGAGAACGTCTAGATTTACTGTTACCGATGCGTTTTGCTGAACAACATCGCCATCATGTGGCTGACTTTGGTAAATCTTCCAGTCCGGCTCGGAGAATGGGTGAAAGGCGGGAAATATATGGTCGCCGCAAAGATGGTACTGAATTTCCCTCTGAAGCTTCTATTTCTAAATTCGATGTCGGTCAAGAATGTGTTTATACAGTCATATTGCGTGATATAACTGACCGTAAGCAAGTGGAGAAAATGAAAGATGAGTTTGTTTCTGTCGTTAGCCATGAACTGCGTACTCCCCTGACTTCGATTCACGGCTCTTTAGGAATGTTAACTAGTGGGTTGTTACCAACAGACTCAGAACAGGGTAAACGCTTGCTGCAAATTGCTACTGATAGCACTGAACGTTTGGTGAGATTAATTAATGACATTCTCGACATTGAGCGCATCGAATCGGGTAAGGTAAAAATGGAGCGAGAAAACTGCAATCTCGAAGATTTAATTAAGTCTGTTGTGAATATTATGCAGCCTCTAGCTAATAAAGCTGGGGTAAATTTATCTATTTCTGGTTTATCTGTACAACTATGGGCTGATCCAGATCGGATTGTCCAAACTTTGACTAATTTGTTGAGTAATGCCATTAAATTTTCTAGTTCTGGTTCTACGGTTTCTTTGATGACAGAACTAAAAGAGGATGAGGTTTTGGTGACAGTCAAAGATACTGGAAGGGGAATACCTGCTGATAAGCTAGATAGTATTTTTGAGCGTTTTCAACAAGTTGATTCTTCAGATTCACGTAACCACGATGGTACTGGTTTAGGTTTGGCTATTTCTAAGAGTATTGTACAGCAGCACGGCGGACAAATCTGGGTAGAAAGTGTGTTAAATAAAGGTAGTAATTTTTACTTTACCATGCCGATTTTGGCAGGTTCCCAAACCGCTAAATTGGGAAATTCAGACTTTGAAGAAACCCTAATTACTAATCAACATTCTCCTCTAGTTTTAGTTTGTGATGATGATGCTATGATTCGTACTGAGGTCAAAAGATTGCTGGAGCAAGGGGGATATAGGGTGATTACGGTAGAGAGGGGTGAGGAAGCGATCGCTCAAGCAGTTGCTCAACATCCAGATGTGATTTTACTAGATTTGCTCATGCCAGGTATGAATGGCTGGGAAACAATGGCATCATTAAAAGAACGTTCAGATACTCAGGATATACCCATTGTGATTTGTAGTGTCTACAAACCCAATAAAAGTAATCAATCAAATGCCGATTTTGTAGATTGGTTAAGTAAACCTGTGGAAGAAAATTCTCTGTTAAATTCCTTGAGAAAGGTGGTATCTGAACTTTCTAGAAAACTTAGGATTTTAATTGTTGAAGATGATAAGGATCTGGCAGATTTATTAGCAACTTTATTTTCCAGACATGATATTGAAACTTTTATCGCCAAAACAGGTAGAGAAGCTATTCATCTGAGCCAGAAAGTCAATCCTGATTTACTAATTCTTGATTTAATTTTGCCGGAAAGTGATGGTTTTACAGTTGTGGATTGGTTGAAAAAACATAATCAACTTTTCAATATTCCAGTAGTTGTTTATTCTGCTAAAGATTTGGATGATTCAGAACGCCATCGATTGAAATTAGGACATACAGAATTTTTGACAAAAGGAAGAGTTACTACCCAGGAATTTGAACAACGGGTGATGGATCTGCTACAAAGAATTACGCACAATAATTGAAGAAGTCAGGATGCAGGATGCAGATCCAGCAGCTTTCAGATATCAGCAGTAAAACCCTTTTAGTGCAAGGCTTTGTGATTAAAATTTGTACATTCTTTACCTGCAATATGTTGGAATTAGAATCATGTCACAATCTACTTCTAATTAAGTAAGTGGGCGTTAAAAATTGTCGTTATGACAAGGGAACTCTTAACAGGGAACGGAGAAGAGGGTTTTGGTGAATTTACTTTTTGTTACATACGTCGGTTTTTTCCCACCGACTTACTTATCTAAAATCTAAAATCTAAAATCTAAAATCTAAAATTTATCAGGTGATAGAAAGAATGAAACCAAAGCGAATTTTAGTAGTTGATAATGAGCAGTATATTCAAGAAGTGGCCAAGATTTGTTTGGAAACTGTTGCCGGTTGGGAAGTCCTGACGGCTAGTTCGGGAAAAGAGGGAATATTACAGGCCCAAAATCACCAACCAGATGCGATTTTACTAGATGTGATGATGCCCGATATGGATGGACTTGCTGCTTTTGCAAATTTACAAGCAAATCCCACTACAAAAGAAATTCCGGTGATTTTGTTAACTGCGAAAATCCAAATTGCTGATCGCCGTCGTTACGCTCAATTGGGAATAAAGAGTGCGATCGCTAAACCGTTTAATCCGCTAGAATTAGCAGGGCAAGTAGCAGCGGCTTTGGGCTGGAGTTTGGAGAAGTAGATGAAACGTCAGCCTTTGAGCGATGCTTCAGCGAATATTCTACTACCTCTGGGATTGATTCTAGGTCTAGTTCTGTTGTTAAGCTTCAATGTCGAACAAAGTCACACAGAAACAATATCGAGGAGTCCGTTGGAGTTATGGTTGAAGCTGATTGTCGGCTATTTAGCAGCAGGTACAGAAATAGCCGCAGCAGTAGTAATTGGTGGTGCAGTGATTCAGGGTATTTTTGCTTATATCCGCCAGTTATTTTCCCATTCTCGACCAAGTTTTGATGCTACTGAATCAATTCGCCTAAAATTGGGACGGGTATTAGTTTTAGGATTAGAATTTACTGTTGCTAGTGACATACTTAGGACAGCAGTTGCACCAACTCGTCAGGATATTTTAAACTTGGGAGCGATCGTGCTTTTAAGAACTCTGCTCAATTTCTTTTTAGAACAAGAAATTAGACAAGCAGAGCAAAGCCGTTTACAACAGAGGGAACCTGTTGATAACTCCTACGTAGTAGCAGATAAAGATTCTAATGATCACAGACACATAGGTTAATCAAAACAACAGGTAAAGACTCGTGTTGCTATGGGTTTGAATTCGTTGTAGTACCAGCATCTGAACTGGTCTTGGGCGTATTAGGAGATGTCTGCGTTTTTGAACTCGTATCTGTATCTGGGCTAGAGGTCGGTGTTGGAGTCTTGGTGGACGATTCAGGAGGAGCTACATTAATCGTCGTGTTCTGTGGAGCAGCAGCAGGCTGTGAATTATTAGGGACAATCACATTAACATCTGTCTTCTCTTGTTTAGGTGTTTGTGATTGTGGAACGTCAACTTTAACGTTGACATTAGGCGCACTTTGCGGACGAACAGGAACAACCGCTGGGACTGGAACACGCTCAACAGTATTAGATTTAAATAACAAAAACCTAGTCAGATATAGTCAAATATTAACATCTGTGGTACAAAAATATCATTAATTTTTGCCTATATTATGTGATGCAA